>JBEKCX010000344.1:0-6259 GCA_050014655.1 Occallatibacter sp.
CTTGAGCAGCGCGCCGTGGTGATGAGCGACCGAAGCCGTGGCGTGGATGGCGTGATGCACGGCTGGGTAATTGCCGCTCTTGAGCTGGCCGATGGGGAGGACCATGTCCAGCTCGCGCGCGCCGAGGCGAGTGAGGGCAGCCGCCTCCTGGCGCAGCGTGGAAACCAGCGACGCGCCCAATGGAAAGCCAATGACCACACCGACGGGGATGCCGGTTCCAGAGAGGACGGCGACCGCGGTAGAGGTCCAGACCGGGTTGACCATGGCACAGGCAAAGCGGTAGCGGACGGCCTCGGCGCAGAGGTTCTCGACCTGCTGGCGGGTGGCGTCGGGCTTGAGCAGGGTATGGTCGATGACCGCGGCCAGCGCTTGGCAACTGGAGAGCGCGCGGGCGGCGAAGGCGGCGGAATCGAAGCTGCCGTTGTCGAATTCGAGGTCGGTTTCCAAAAGGGTTGTGGGTACAGCCAAGGTCGATGCTCCTTGCCCGAGGAACGCCGCGGCGAACTGCGGCTCGACGGGCAGCTTACGGGAGATGAGTATAGAGCCTGGCGCGGCTGGGGACAAACTTGGATGCGGGATGATCGAATTGTGAAACGCAGGTCCTTCGACTTCCTTCGCTGCGCTACGGTCGCTCAGGATGACAACGTTGTTTAATGAGTGAACGATTGAATCGCCACGCTCAGATCGCGCGGTTACGAGGCTAGCTGGAGTAGTCGGCGTTGATGTGGATGTACTCGTGGGTGAGGTCGGTGGTCCAGAAGACGCACTCGCCTGTGCCCTGGTGAAGCTGGATCGAGATGGAGAACTCGCGCTGCGAGATGTAGGCGTGGGCCGCGGCTTCGTCGAACTCCGCGGCGCGGCCGCCGTCGCGGCAGATGGGCAGGCCGCCGAACTGAATGTCGATGCGGCCGGGATTGATTTGGGCGCCGGAGTAGCCGATGGCGGCGGCCAGGCGGCCCCAGTTGGGATCGCAGCCCGCCCAGGCGGTCTTGACCAGGGGCGAGTGGGCGATGGCCTTGGCGACTTTGAGGGCGTCGGCGTCGGTGGCCGCGCCTGCGATGCGCAGTTCGACGACATGGGAGACGCCTTCGCCGTCGGCGACCACCTGGCGGGCGAGCGAGGCGCAGACCTGGGTGAGGGCGGCGGCGAACAGGGCGCAATCCCGGCCGATGGAAACGCCACTCGCGCCGGAGGCGAGCAGCAGCACAGTGTCGTTGGTGGAGGTGTCGCCATCGACGGAGATGCGATTGAAGCTGACCTCGACGGCCTGGCGGAGGTATCCGCCCAGCACGGCGGGCTCGACGGCGGCATCGGTGAGCACGTAGACGAGCATGGTGGCGTGGGGAACCAGTTGCGGGTGAATCATCCCGGAGCCTTTGCAGAAGGCGGCGATGCGGACTTCCTTTCCGCCGATTTCCAGGCGCGCGAAGGCGGTCTTCTCGACGGTGTCGGTGGTCAGGATGGCTTGGGCTGCCTGCTGGAAGTGATCGAAATCGGAGCCCAGGGATGCGGCCAGATTCGGCAGGACCGCGATCAACTTCTCGGCTGGCAGAGGAACGCCGATGATGCCGGTGGAGGAGGGAAAGACTTGCTCCGGCGGGCAATGAAATATCTCGGCAGCGGCGGCGCAGGTGGCGCGGGCGGCGGCCATGCCCGGCTCACCGGCGGCGCAGTTGGCGTTGCCGGCGTTGATGGCGACCACGCGGACGCGGCTGCCCGTGGCGCGCAGATTCGCTTTGCCGACGAGGATGGGGGCGGCGATAACCACGTTGGAAGTAAAGGCGGCGGCGGCGCTGGCCGGGGCGTCGGCTACGATGAGGGCAAAATCGGTGCGGCCGCTCTTCTTCAGTCCGGCTTTGACAGCGCCAAAGCGGAAGCCGCGGGGGATGAGGAACTGGGAGGAGCCAGTGGAATCAGTGTCGGTCATGGGCGTGGGAGTCAACCCATTTAATCTAGCAGGTGGATGGGGGTGGAATGGCGGAGAACGTTGCGGACGCGGGCGAGATTGCCGAAGAAGGCCAGTTCCTCGAACTGCGGCAGGTGAATGTGGCGCGCGGGGAACGGGTGGTGCTGCACGACATCAGCCTGACTGTTCGCGCCGGGGAGCACGTGGCCATCCTGGGGCCGAACGGGTGCGGCAAGTCCACGCTGATTCTGGCCATGACCTGCCAGATTTATCCCATCGTTCAGCCGGGGATGACGGTGCGCATCTTCGGCCGGGAGCGGTGGGATCTGACCCAGTTGCGGCGCCACTTCGGCGTGGTGGCGGCGGGGCTGATGGGTGAGCTGCCGGGAGAGCGGACGGCCGTGACCACGGGCCTCGACGCGGTGATTGCGGGATTCTTTTCGGCCTCCACGCTGTGGCCCAATCTGCAGGTGACCGCCGAGATGCGCGAGCGGGCTGTGGAAGCGCTGGAGCGGATGGAGGCGCGCGATCTGGCGGAGCGGCTGGTGGGCGAGATGTCGGCCGGCGAGAAGCGGCGGATTCTGATTGCTCGCGCGCTTGTCCATCGGCCCCGGCAACTGCTGCTGGACGAGCCCTCGAACGCGCTGGACCTGGCCGCGCAGAGAGAGTTGCGCGAGACCCTGCGGCGGCTGGCTCGGGAAGGGACGGGGCTGGTGCTGGTGACCCATCATCTGGGCGATATTCTGCCCGAAATCGAGCGCGTGATTCTGATGCGCGCCGGGCGGATTGTGGGCGATGGGCCGCGCCAGGAGCTGCTGACCGAGGCCCGGCTGAGCGAGCTCTTCCAGACCCCGGTGCGGATTGGCCGGGATGAGGAGTGGCTGCACAGCTGGTGAGGACAGGGGTCAGGGGTCAGAGATCAGAGAGCAGGGAACAGGGAACAGGGATCAGAGATCAGGGGCGGCGGAAGGGGGTTGCGGAGTTGGGAACCGCCGGCGGTAAAAGTCGCGGTTCCGGCAAAAAGCACTATTGACGCCGCGTGAACGGAGGGGTACATTAGCGGAACACGGGAAAGGAGGTAGGTCCAAAAGATGCAGAAAAACTCTTTCAGATGTTTCGTACGTGAGGTGACTGAGGCCTAGGGCATCGCGCCCCCTGCCCCCAAGGTTGCTCCGGCGGGGAGATTTTGACCGCACAGGACGCTACTGCACTTTCACTTGCAATGCAACCCTCGATCCGATGCGCAAGATGGGGATTCTTCCATTTGAGCGACTCAGCCAGTCGCCGAGGATTCCGCTTAAGCGGGTATTGCCATGCGAGCGGTCGCTGAGAGGCAGAATGCGGAAGTGAAGATGCTTGGGCACTCGCGGAAGCGCGATGGCCTTAGTCCAATACCCACAGATCACCGGCGACGGCCTGGGCAGTGCGCTTGGGGAATGAGCCGGGCCGGCGAGCGGGCCATCGAAAGCCAGATCGTTGCCGGGGTCGCCCCCCAGGCAAGGCGCTTCCCGGAGCCGCTTCAGCCGCCGGGGTTGCGCCCAGAGGCGGAAAGCGACTGCCACTTTCGTCATTTCTGAGCAAAATTGCTCAGTTCTGTTCCTGAGATGCTTCTATGCTGCGAGAAAAATCCCGGAGTTTTCCGGATTTGTGAAAGAATCCAGAGATGATGCAGTTTCCAAAGATCATTCAGGGCGGCATGGGCGTGGGGGTCTCGAACTGGCGCCTGGCCCAGGCGGTTTCAAAACTCGGCCAACTCGGTGTGGTTTCCGGCACGGCGCTCGATCAGGTGTTTGTGCGCCGGCTCGCCGATGGCGACCAGGGCGGCGACATGCGCCGCGGGCTGGACGCATTTCCCTTTCCGGAGATGGCCAGGCGCATCTGGCAGGAGTACTTCGTTCCCGGCGGCAAGCCCAGCGGGACGCCGTATCCCGCCGTGCCCATGCACCAGCGGAAGGATACGCCCAAGCTGGTTGAATTGTGCATGGTGAGCAACTTCGTCGAGGTCTTTCTGGCCCGCGAAGGCCACAAGAATCCGGTGGGGATCAACTTTCTTGAGAAGGTGCAGATGCCGCACCTGTCGTCGATCTACGGGGCGATGCTGGCAGGGGTGGGTTATGTGCTGATGGGCGCGGGGATTCCGCTGCACATTCCCGGGGTGCTGGACGCCTTTGCGCTGCATCAGCCGGCGGAGTACAAGCTGGCGGTGGCGGGCGCGGTGCCGGGCCAGGATACGCAGATGCGCCTCGATCCGGCCGAGTTCGCCGAGGGTCCGATTCCCTTTCTTCATCGGCCGCGGTTTTTGGCCATCGTCTCGTCCAACACGCTGGCAACCACCATGCTGAGGCGGGCCAGCGGGCGGGTGGACGGATTGGTTATCGAAAGCCCCACGGCGGGCGGGCACAATGCTCCGCCTCGCGGCAAGTTGCAGCTCAATGCGGCCGGAGAACCGATCTACGGCGAGCGGGATCGGGTCAATATTCAGGATCTGGTGGCTCTGGGCGTTCCCTTCTGGCTGGCGGGCGGATATGGAAGCGCGCACAAAGTGCGCGAGGCGCTCGATCAAGGCGCCGCGGGCGTGCAGGTGGGTACGGCGTTTGCGTTCAGCCGCGAATCCGGTCTGCGTCCCGACCTGAAGAAGCGGCTGCTGGCCCATGCAATGACCGGCACGGGCGAGGTGTTTACCGATCCGCTGGCTTCGCCGACGGGATTCCCTTTCAAGGTGGCGCAACTCCAAGGCAGCTACTCCGATGCGGAGGTGGCAGGGGAGCGCAAGCGGGTCTGCGATTTGGGCTACCTGAGGGAGCCATACGTCGCGCCGGGCGGCAGCCTTGGTTACCGCTGCTCGGCCGAGCCGGTGGATGTTTATGTGTCCAAGGGCGGCAAGATCGAGGAGACGGTGGGCAGAAAGTGCCTGTGCAATGCGTTGATGGCGAACATCGGTCATCAGCAGACGCGCAAGGATGGGAAGATCGAGCCGCCGCTGGTCACTGTGGGCGACGACCTGAATACCGTGGCCCAGTTCCTGGCGCCGGGCCGCGAATCCTACAGCGCGGCGGACGTGATCGAGTCTCTGCTGAGTCTGAACGGAGACGCGGCGGCCGATTCCTCCCCAGCTTATTCCGAGGAACCGGTTCTGGCGTCCGCATAGGAAGGGGATCAGGTTCCTCTAACCGCGAGCCCGTGACCGCTCCGGCGCGGGGAGGCGGGGGAAACGCGTCTAAACTTGCTTCTATGCGGGAAGAGAAAACACCGCGCAAAATATTGAATTCATGCGCTTTGTAACAGGGCACGACTTCAAAGCCTGCCTCGAGCCTGCAGAAGGGCGCCGAATATGGGAGAAGGAATCACGGCGGGCTTTGGCCCCCGCAAGCGGCGTCAACCGGCAGCATGCAAAGGGGACATGGAGAGGTTGGCAGGGGCCAAAGCCCCTATTGTCTAATGTTTCAGTGGCGGCCCGACTGAAGCCGTGCCCTTTTACAAAGCCGACCGTGGGTAGGATTAAAAACCGACCGTGGATTGCGATCAGGGAGATCAAGATGCGTTTGCCCTGTCCGGGTGCTAGCATTGCTGTCATTGCTAGCAGATTCGTGTTACACTCTGCTTATGGCGACGCTCACCATCCGCAATCTCGATGAAAAGGTCAAGCGCAGGCTGCAAGTCCGCGCCGCGCTCAACGGCCGCTCGATGGAGGCCGAGGTGCGCGAGGTGTTGTCCGATCTGGTGGCGAGCGGCCCCGCCCCGCCGAGGCAGGGTCTGGGGACCGCTATCCACGACCTCTTTGCGCCCCTTGGAGGCGTCGAGCTCCAGGTTCCCCCGCGCCGCAAGTCGCATCGGCAGATCCCCACCTTGGAATGACGATCCTGCTCGACACGAAGGTTCTAGAGCCGGACCGCCCTACGCCGCCTTGTTGACCGCCGCGCTGGCCTCATGCGGTTCATCGGCGGGGCGCGTGACCACCCACCAGAGGAGCGCGACACCGGCAATGACCGAGCCCGCGCTGGCCAACTGCGCATTCGACAATCCCCACAGAACCTTTGGGTTGCGGCGGATGAACTCAACCAGGAAGCGGGCGATGCCGGTCAGCACCAGGTACTGGCCCAAGATCGCGCCCGTTCTGTGCGGCTTTCCGCCGCGCCACCACAGCCAGCAGCCGATGAGCAACGCCGCGGCCAGCTCGTAGAGCGGCGTGGGATGCACGCGAACCAGCGTGGGCTCAATGCCATGCGGGAAGCTCATACCCCAGGGCAGCGAGGTCGGAACGCCGTAGCAGCCGTCGCCTGAAAGGAAGCAGCCTATGCGCCCGATGCCGTAGCCGATGGCCGCCGCGGGAGCTGCCAGGTCCAGCGTCCGCAG
>JBEKCX010000345.1:0-3335 GCA_050014655.1 Occallatibacter sp.
GCCAGCAGAAGCAGCGTGGCGAGCGCGAACCTGCCCACGAGCTTGCGCCGCCGATGAGCGGGAACCGTCCTAACCTGCGCGCGGCGGGGCCGGACAAGGTGGCGCGGTTCCAAACGCGGTGGAGGAGGTGCAGCCAAACGACTCAGGCCTCGTGGGCACTTCGCCAGCGTGACGGCGGGAAGATGCCTCAGCCTAAGGCTAGCATCTCAGAACTGCACTTGGATGTGTTGGCGCGCGGGCGGGGACCAGATGAGGCAAGGGCGGGAAGGGGCGTCCGGAAGGCCGGGAGGAGACTGCCGATACGGGAAAAGACCTTGCTCAGCCGTTCTTGGCCTTCAGCAATTCCAGCGCCTTGTTGAGGGGTTCGTCGGTCTTGGCGGGCGGCGCTGCCTCTTCCTCTTCCTCGATGGCCGGACCCGCGTTCACGGTAGGGGTAACGGCGTCGTCCTGGATCTTCTTGCCGGAGGGGCTCTCGAACTTGGCCACGGTGAGCAAGAGGGCGGCGCCGTCGGGCAGTTCGATGGTCTTCTGCACCGAGCCCTCGCCGAAGCTGCGCTCGCCGACGAGGTCGCCGCGCTTCGAGTCCTCGATGGCGGCGGCGGTCAGCTCGGGCGCGCCGTAGGTGCCGCGGTTGATGAGCACGGCGAGCGGCGCGCCGGTAAGGAACCTGCCGGGATCGGCGGTAAAGGTCTGGAGGGGGAACTTCTGCCCTTCGAGCGAGGCCAGGGTTCCCTGCTTGACGAAGAAGTTGGCCAAGCGCAGGCCCTGCTGGGGGTCGTCGCCGGAGCAGTCGCGCAGGTCGAGCAGCACCTTGCGGCTGTTGCCGGCGGAGCGGAGCGCGGCGGCGATTTCGTCCACGCTGGCCGGGGTGAGCGGGCCGGGCTTGAGATAAAGGATGGTCGAGCTTTCGTATTCGTGCGAGGCAAGGGCGGGACGGGGCGCGATGAATCGCGTGAGGGTCAGCTTGTCGGGATCGGCCTTGCGCCGGCGCACCACGGAGAGCGTCACAGTGGTTCCCGGCTTGCCTTCGAGCATGAGGCGAATCACGGCCAGCGAGAGCTCGCGGGTGGACTGGTCGCCGATGGACTCGATGACGTCGCCGTCGCTCAGGTGCTCCTTGTCGGCCGGCGAACCGGGGAGGACGCTGACCACGGTGGCGTAGCCATAGCGCTTGGAGACGACGATGCCCACCTGGGCGACGCCGGCGGCGGGGCGCTCTTTGTAGATCTTGTATTCGGTGGGAGTGAGGTAGCTGGAATCGGCGTCGAGGGATTCGAGGAGGCCGTGAAGCGCGCCGGTGGTGACGTTGTTGATGTTGGGCTCGGTGACGTATTCGGTCTGCACCTTCTTGAGGACCTCGGCGTAGACGCGCATCTGGGAATAGGCGCCGTTCTGCTGGCCGCCGGCATGAACGCCGAAGAGGCCGAACTCGCCCAAAACGAAGCCGCAGCCGAGAGCGGCGAAGATGGCCACGGCGAGCACGAAGACAAAACGCTGGAAGAATCGAGACACACTCACCACCGGGGCGGCCTTTGAGGGGAACGGGCCGCTCACTCTATAGACGCAATGATAGCAAAAACAGAGATCAGGGGTCAGAGATCAGAGATCAGGGCCGACCGTCCCAGCTTTCGGCTACTGCTTGCCGAAGTCGTAGTTCATGTAGACGACGTGGGTCTGGAGGTACTCTTCCAGGCCGTGCTTGCCGTCAGCGCCGCCGATGCCGGATTTGCGCCACCCGGCGTGGAAGCCTTGCATGGCCTCGAAGTTCTCGCGATTGACGTAGGTCTCGCCGAATTTCAACTCGTTCGAGGCGCGCATGGCCGCGTCGAGCGAGCGCGTGTAGATGGACGAGGTCAGGCCGTACTCGCAGTCGTTGGCCATGGCGATGGCCTCGTCAAGGGTCTGGAATGTAGCGATCGGCAGAACCGGGCCGAAGATCTCGCGCTGCATGATGGGGGTCTTCTGGCGGCAATTGGTGAGAACCGTGGGCTGGAAGTAGTAGCCGGCCTTGGTCTGCGGCCTGCCGCCGCCGCATTCGAGCTTGGCGCCGTCGTCCAGCGCCTGCGCGACCGCCTCGCCGACCAGTTCGCGCTGGCGCTTGCTCACCAGGGGACCCATCTCGGTGGCGGGGTCGAGCGGGTCGCCAACAACGGTCTGGCTCATGGCGGCGGTGATCTTCGCGGTGAACTCCGCGGCGACCGACTCGTGGACGTAGACGCGCTCGGCGCAGTTGCAGACCTGGCCGGTATTGATGATGCGGGAGGCGCGGATGGCGCGGATGGCGAGGTCGAGGTCGGCGTCGGCGGCGACGATGGCCGGGGCCTTTCCGCCCAGTTCCAGCGAGACCTTGGTGACGTTGGCGGCGGCGGCGCGCATCACGGCGACCCCGCCCTCGACGCTGCCGGTGAGCGAAACCATGCCGACCCTGGGGTGGGCGGCCAGTGCGTTGCCGACCAGAGAGCCGGGACCGGAGACGAGGTTGAAGACGCCCTTGGGCAGCGAGGACTGAGCCACCAGGCGGGCGAACTCGAAGGCGTTGTTGGGGGTCTCGCTGCTGGGCTTGATGACGATGGCGTTGCCGGTGACCAGGGCGGGCGCCATCTTGCGCACGATGAGGAAGAAGGGGAAGTTCCAGGGCAGGATGCCGGCAATGACGCCGATGGGCGCCTTGTAGAGGAGAATGTTCTCGCCGGGGCGGTCGCTCTGGATGATCTCGCCTTCATAGCGGCGGGCAAACTCCGCCATGTAATCAAGATAGTCGGCGGAAAAATCGACTTCGACCTGGGCGAGAGAGCGTATCTTGCCTTGCTCTTCGGTGATGACGCGGGCCAGGGACTCGCGGTTAGCGCGGATGGCCGCGGCGATCTCGCGCAGGTGAGCGGCGCGGCGGATGGCGGGCAGCGCTGCCCAGGCTGCTTGCGCCTTTTCGGCGGCCAGCACGGCGCGGTCCACGTCGTCTACCGTGCCGCTGGGAAACTCGGAGATCACCTCTTCGGTTGCCGGGTTGACCACTTGGAGCGTCTTTGGCGAGGCGACAAACTCGCCGCCGATCAGCATCTCATAGCGCCTGAGGACTGGCTGGGTGGTGCTCATGCTATCTCCTTTGCCGGGACATTCATCGCAAGCATCTTTCCGCGGCAATGATAGTTCTTTTGTCGAGGAGGGGGAAAGAGGGGGATTCTTCGGCACCAAGCGCGCCGGATTGGGGCGCAAGCAGGGCCGACGCATATCAAACTCCCAGTAATTTCAGCAGGTAGGGGTGGTTCCATGCGGCTTTGAGGCGTTTTCCCTTGATGCTGCGTTTGAAGGTTGTTTCCTGTTTGAGCAGGTTCAGC
>JBEKCX010000346.1:0-3332 GCA_050014655.1 Occallatibacter sp.
GCAACGGGCAAGATTCTGGATCATCTCTACAGCGCGGAGTTTATCGGCAAGATGGGGGAGGCGCGCCGGCGCATGGGTGAAATCGAGGTCGATCACACCCGCGTCAAGCCCGTGGTCAAGATCGTCGGCGAGTTTTGGGCGCAGCTCACTGAGGGCGACGGCAACTTCAATATGTTCAGCTTCCTCGAAGGCGAAGGCGCGCAGGTGCATGTGGATTCGATCGGCGGATGGATCAGTTATCTGCTGCGCCAGGCCCGCATCGGCATGGAAGACCGGAAAGGCCTCGACGGTCCCTATCCGGAAGCCGGCTGGCGGGAGCCACGCAAGCGGCTGGCCAACGCCTGGGCCTACCGCCGCAAGTGGTCGCTGTTGCGCCTGAGCGAAGTGCTGTGGAGCTATCTCTATGCGCGCACCGCGCGCTGCCTGGGCGGCATCACGCCCGGCCTGCTCTCGCAGCGCGAGTTGGCGCGTCTGGCGCATCCCTTCTATCACTCCCAGGCGCGCGGCGGCGAGGGTCATCTCGAGGTGGGCAAGAACGTCTACTACACCACGCGCGGGCTGTGTCACATGGTGCTGGCGCTCAAGCCCTTTGGCTGCATGCCTTCCTCGCAATCCGACGGCGTCCAGTCGGCCGTGGTCAATCGCTTTCCGGGGATGATCTTCCTGCCGGTTGAAACCTCGGGCGAGGGCGAGATCAACGCTCATAGCCGCGTGCAGATGGCCCTGGGCGAAGCCCGCGTCAAGGCGCGCGCGGAGTTTGATGCGGCGCTTGCCTCAACCGGAAAATCCCTCGGCGAGATCGGGGACTATGCCCTCCGGCATGGCGTTCTGCGCAGCCCGTTTTATCCGATTCCGCGCCGCCGTGGCATCGCCGGCCCGGCTGCCAACTTCGCCTTGCACGTCGCCGATCTGATGGATGGCCGCGCTGCGCTGGCCCGGCTGCCCGGAGAGCATTGAGGGACGATGCCCGATAAGCCTCATCCATGCGAGCACCCGTCTGGTGGAATTCAATTCCTCGTGGGTGTGGACGTCGGTTCCACCACCGTCAAGGCTGTGGTGGTTGCGGCTGAAGGCGGGCGCATTCTATGGCGCGACTATCGCCGCCACGACACGCGCCAGGGCGGGATGCTGCGCGATTTCCTGCTGCGCATGGAGAGCGAAGCGGGCATTGCCCCCGGCAACTGCCGCATCTTCATCACCGGCTCCGGCGGCAACGCTCTCGCCGCGCCGATTGGCGCCCGCTTCGTGCAGGAAGTCAACGCCGTCGCGCTGGCCGTCGAGAAGCTGCATCCCGAGGCCCAATCGGTGATCGAACTCGGGGGCCAGGACGCCAAGATCATCGTCTTCAAGACCGAGGCCGGCAGTGGTCGGCGCAGAAAGATCGCTTCGATGAACGACAAGTGCGCCGGCGGCACCGGCGCGGTCATCGACAAGATTCAGGCCAAGCTGAAGATTCCCGCCGATCAGATGCCGGATCTGGCCTATCGCGGCGTGCGCATCCGTCCCGTCGCGGGCAAGTGCGGCGTCTTTGCCGAAACCGACATCAACGGCCTGCAGAAGCAGGGACTTCCGCCCGCCGAGTTGATGGCCTCGCTCTTTGACGCCATTGTCCTGCAGAACCTCACCGTGCTGACCCGCGGCCATACGCTCATGCCGCATGTGCTGCTGCTGGGCGGCCCGAATGCCTTTCTCCGCGGAATGCGCGAGGCCTGGCAGCATAACATTCCCCTGCTCTGGAAGGAGCGCGGCGTCGAGCTTCCTCCCGGCCAGTCGGCCGAAGATCTGATTCTGAGCCCTCCCGATGCGCTGTTCTTTGCGGCGTTGGGCGCGATCGAGTTCGGAATCGGCGAAGCTGAAGAGAGCGGCCGATACCTCGGCCGCGGCGCTCTGGAGCGTCATCTCGACCTCAGCCAGCAGCAGCGGAGGTCCGGCTGCAAGTCTGGACTGTGCGCCTCCGCGGAGGAGTTGCGGGAGTTCAAAGCCCGCTACCAGCTTGCGCCCTTCATTCCCGCGCCCTTTCAGCGCGGTCAGCGAGTAGAAGCCTTCATCGGGCTCGACGGCGGTTCCACCTCCACCAAGGCCGTGCTCCTGTCGCCGGACGGCGAGGTGCTGGCCAAGGCTTATCGCCTCTCCGAGGGCAACCCCATCGCCGACTCCATCGAGGTGTTGGGGAATCTGCGCCGCCAGGTGGAAGATTCCGGTGCAAGCCTGCGTATCCTGGGCGCGGGAACAACCGGCTACGCCAAGGATATTCTCGAACAGGTGCTCAGCGCCGACGCGGCCCTGGTGGAGACCGTGGCCCATACCGAATCGGCCTTGCGTTACTTTGCTGACCCGCAGGTGATTGTCGATGTCGGCGGGCAGGACATCAAGCTCATCTTGCTGCACCATGGCCGTGTCCGCGATTTCAGGCTCAACGCGCAATGCTCGGCCGGCAACGGCTATTTTCTGCAATCCACCGCGGAGGGCTTCGGCATTCCCGTCGAGCACTACGCGGAAACCGCCTTTGCCGCCCAGGCAATGCCCTCCTTCGGTTATGGCTGCGCCGTCTTCCTGCAATCGGATATCGTCAACTTTCAGCGCCAGGGCTGGCGGCCCGAGGAGATCCTGGCCGGCTTGGCTGCGGTGCTTCCGCGCAACGTCTTTCTGCATGTGGCCAAGGCCCCCAACCTCACCGCGCTGGGCTCGCGCTTCGTCCTGCAAGGAGGCACGCAGAACAACCTGGCCGCGGTCAAGGCGCAGGTGGACTTCCTCCGTGCCGGCTTCCGGGGCACGGGCATTGAGCCGGAGATTATGGTTCACCCGCACTGCGGCGAAGCCGGCGCCATCGGCGCGGGCCTCGAGGTGACGCGCCTATGGAGCAAGGGACGCGCCACCAGCTTCATCGGCCTGGATGCCGTCAGCCGCATTCGCTATACCACCACATGCGGCGAAGAGACGCGCTGCCGCTTTTGCAAGAACGCCTGCCTGCGTACCTTTGTCGATGTGCATATCGCCGCCGGCAATGGAAACAAAGCCGGCCGCGAAACCAATTCCGCCGCGGCGCGTCCGGCCCTGGAAGCGGGCAGCCGCCGCATCATTCTTGCCGGTTGCGAAAAAGGCGCGGTGGACGATCTCGATTCGCTGCGCTCCATTCAAGCCCGGCAGGATGCAACCAGGGCCGCCCACCCCAACCTGGTCGAGCGCGCCGCCCGTGAAGTCTGGCATTCGCGCCATCCTGAGTCCGTCGCCGATTTGCTTCCCGCGCGCGCCTGGAGAGCTTGGAGCCCCGCCGCGCGCCGCCGCTTGGCCCTCGCCGAACGGCGTTCCCAACTGCGCATCGGCATTCCCCG
>JBEKCX010000347.1:0-3329 GCA_050014655.1 Occallatibacter sp.
ATCCCAGCCAGCGCGCGCTCGCGCCGGAGGCCACAATCAGCGTCCGCGTTTGAATCTCCCCCGTCGAGGTCGTCAATTGGATCGGCCGGGCGCCAAGTTCGGCGCCGTTGAGATGCGCCGTCTGGAAGCTGGCCCCAAACCGCGCCGCCTGCTTCTTCATGCTCTCGATCAGTTCCGGCCCCTGGATGCCCTCCGGCCAGCCGGGAAAGTTCTCCACCAGCGTGGTCATCGAGAGCTGCCCTCCCGGCTCGTGGCCCTCCAGAACCAGCGGTTGAAGCCCGGCGCGGGCGGAGTAAATGGCCGCCGTAAGCCCGGCGCAGCCGGAGCCGAGAATAACGGTATCGCGAATCTCTGTCATAGGCTTTCCTGTCCCGATTTTAGACGCCTCACGCGGCCGGCCGCCCTGTTCGCGCCGGACCGCGCTCTTTAAGATGATGTGCATGGCCAATCTGACTCTTATCTACGGTCTGCGGCTCCTGCCCGAAGGCGAAGTCACCGAAATCCGCGACGCCACCCTCAAGCTGGCCACCGGCCACGAGGCCCACGTCACCATGCACCTCATCGAGGGCTCGCGCGAGGAGATCGAAGCGCAACTCAAGCGCTCGCTCGACGCCTTCTTCGACTTCTACCCCGAGATCTGAGGCCGCGCCGCCGATCGCGCAGCCGCGCTCACTCCGCCCTTGCTTTGTGCAGAACCCTCTTGGACCTGCGCCGCCCGGCTCCAGACCAGGCCTCAGTCTCGGCGGCCAGCAATAGCGGCAACATGCGGAGCGCGCGGCAGCGCACGGCGGGCTCAGGGGCGCGGCGCGAGCGTTCCAGCAACTGCGTGACTTCATCGCGCAGTTCCGGCTCGGCCTGGGCGAGGATGGCGAAGGCCTCCAGTGCAATGGCGCGCAGGGCGATGCGCTCGTCATCGACCATAGCGCGCACCAGGGGCACCAGCCTCATGCGCTGCCCGTGCGTGCTCGCGTTCAGAGCGGCCGCCAGGGTCACATGGCCGCGGGCCTGCCACTGCTCCGGCGGAAGCTCGGCGGCGATGCCGGCAAGCACGTCGGCATGATGCCACAGAATGCCCGGTTCGCGAGCACTGACGCGGCGAGCCAGGTCGGCGGCACAGCGGCAGGCGAAGGGGTCCGGCGACAGCAGTTCCGTCATCAGGCCGCGAATGGCGGCGCGGCGGGGCGGGGGCAGGCTGAGAAAATCCCGCGTGGCGGCAACGCCATCGGCATTCTTCCAACTGCGCGGGGTGACCATCGATGCTGTTCTCGGCATTTGCCAACATTCTCTCACAGGCGCGAGAACCGCGGATCGCCAATGGGTTTCTGGGTAGGCTTCTCTATAAGCGCAGCCCTTCCGCGGCTTGGTTCCGTCTGTCTGGAATCGCGGCAGCGCTGAATCGTCGCCGCCGTGTAAAAACCGGCCACATTTTGCACAGCCTGAAGCACCGGCCATCGCCGCCTCGCACCGCGTCTCCAATGAGTTTTTCGCACCCTGGGCTACATTCCGATTCATATATGTAGCGTTCCGCTGCACATTGCCGCTCCAAGATACAAATTCATAACTTTCCCATGAGAGATTCCACCTGTCCGTTTCTTTTTCTTGATTACTTTCTGAAACTTCCATCCCGACGGCGCGGGCCGATAACTCCTTCATGGCCGCGCTGAACCCGGCTAACTGCCCCTTGCGGGCAGCCCTTCAGCGCGAACCAGGAGTTATTCAGCTTGGAGCGCCCCGTGTTCCGCACCACATTCGCTCTAACTCGCCGCGCAGCTCTGATCTTGTTCGCTTCGCTGGTGCTTGCGCCCGCGGCCGTCCAGGCCGGCGGACCCAAGTACGTCGCGGGGGTCAGCTTATTCAATTCAGGAGTCCTCGGCCAGCCCGTCCACTGGGCCGGCGGCCAGGTCAATTACTACGTCGATCAGGGACCGCTCAACGGTTCCATTTCAAACCAGCAGGCCACAGCCATGGTGGATGCCGCGGCTGCTCTGTGGAGCGCGGTTCCCACGGCCGGAGTTAAACTCACTGACCGAGGCCCTCTGGATGAAGACGTGAGCGGGGCTAACATCGTAGCCGCAAACGGCGTAATTACCCAGCCCGCCGACGTTACACCCTCGGCCACGAGTTACCCGCTGGGGATCATCTACGACGCGGACGGCTCGGTCATCGACGCTATCTTCGGCGCCGGCGCGAGCGACCCCACCAGTTGCCAGAACAACGGCGTTTTCGTCTGGATGGACAATATCAACCCGGATACCACCATCGCCCACGCCATCATCCTGCTCAACGGCCTCTGCGCCACCAACTCCAACCTGACTGAAATGATGAGTTACGAGCTGGAGCGGGCCTTCGGGCGCGTCCTCGGGCTGGACTACGCACAGGTCAACCCCACCGCCCTGGTGGACGAGATCCCCGGCGGGACCGACGGCTGGCCGATCATGCAGCCCCTCAGCGGCGTCTGCTCCCAGAGCGGCGGCCAGTGCATCCCCGAACCCTCCATCCTCCACTACGACGACATCGCGGCCCTCAACCGCATCTACCCGATCACCGCCCAGAACCTGGCCAGGTTCCCCGGCAAACAGCTCACGGCGGCCAACACGGTTTCCATTCAGGGCACGGTCGCCTTCCGCACCGGCCTGGGCATGCAGGGGGTGAACGTCGTCGCCCGGCCTCTGGACTCGAACGGCAATCCCCTCTACCAGTACACGGTCACCTTCGTTTCCGGCGGTTACTTCAACGGAAACCACGGCAATCCGGTCACCGGATTCACCGATTCCAACGGCAATCTCCTCACTGAGTGGGGATCGAACGATGCGGCCATGCAGGGGCACTTCGACCTGAGCGGGATGCCGCTGCCCCCCGGCGCGACCACGGCCGATTACCAGGTCACCTTTGAAGCCATCAATCCCCAGTACATCCTCACCGACTCGGTCGGCCCCTATCTCGACGGCCAGGCGACTCCCTCCGGCACGCTGCAGGCGGTTTCGGTGCCTGGCCTGTCGGCGGGCATGACCCAAACCCTCACCGTCGACGTTGCCGACTCGGCCGTGGGCGGCTACCAGGACGCGATTGGCACCCAGGCCGAGCCGCGCTCGTTGCCGCCGAGCGGCCTCTGGTGCGGGCGCTTGAGCCAGGTGGGCCAGAGCGACTGGTTCAGCTTTCCGGTTCGCGGCAACCGCATCTTCACGATCGTTACGCAAGCTGTGGACGAAACCGGCGCGCCTACTGAAAACAAGGCGATGCCGGCCATCGGCATTTGGGACGCCTTCGATCCCGTCGGCGCAACCGCCGTCGGCGCCGGTCCCGGCATGAACGGCCTGGCCACGGGCGAA
>JBEKCX010000348.1:0-3324 GCA_050014655.1 Occallatibacter sp.
TGTCCCCGCTGCCAGGGTCTTCAGGTTCTTGGGCTGGAGGCGGAGGCGACGGAGAGTGAAATCAGAAGGGCCTACCGCCTGCTGGCCAAGACCTGGCAGCCGGAGCGCTTCCAAGGCGACGAGAAGCTGAAGGAGGCGGCGGCGGAGAAGCTGAAAGAGATCACCACCGCGTTTGAGTATCTGACTTCGACCTCGATAGAGCGAGGCCAGGGGCAACGGCCGGTGAATGCCGCGCCCTTCAAGTCGCTCGAGGAGACGCCGCCGGAGGCGGAAGCTGCCCCAGCGGAGGCCGCAACCGCCAGTGCGGCGCCTGCCGCAGCGGTGCCTGCCGCAGTTCCGGATGCGATCCCTGCTGAGCAGCCAGGGCAGAAGAGCGAGCCGTTCTCCAGAAGGACCGGATGGTTCTTGGGGATAGCGGCGCTCGCATGCGTGCTTCTGGCGGGCAAATTGATCTGGACGTTTCTCGAAGCTCACAACGCCGACAGCGGGCAAGTGGCCACAGCCGGCGATTCCGGCAAGGAGAGCGCGCCCGCCGGCGCTCCGCAAGCTGCCCCGCAAGCCGCTCCACAAACCGCCCCGCAAGCAGCGCAGCCCGCGCCCCGGAGCGCAAATGGCCGCCAGCCGGCAAGGAGCCAAGCCGCAACCCGGCAGAGCGCGCCCGCCCCCCCCGTGGTTCAGTCTTTTATCACCGCCGGTTCCACCAGAGCGGAGGTGCTGGCTCAGCAGGGACCGCCCACAGCATCCACTGAAGACAAGCTGGTCTACGGCAAGTCGGAGCTGTATCTCAAGGACGGCGTAGTGATCGGCTGGCGGATCGATCCTGTTTCCTCTCCGATTCGCGTAAAGCTATGGCCGCAGACTCCCGTCGATCCGAGGCTGGATTTCTTTTACTATGGCTCGTCGAAAGACTCTGTGCTGGCGCTTCAAGGAACTCCGACGGGGTTCAGCGAGAACAAGTTTGAATACGGCGGCTCGGTGGTGTACTTCCAGAACAACCGGGTCGTCAGTTGGAGAATCGATCCCGCGTCGGTTCCGCTGCGGATACGGCCATACTGAGGATTGGCCAACGGGCATTCCGGAGCCATTTCGCGGATTCCGCGAGCGCGGCGCCGAAAAGGAACTGCTTACCCAGAGGCCCATTTCCTCCACGACAGCGAACCTGCGGTCCGGTCCGCGCGTCTAATGCTGTAGGCAAGAGGCGGGAGACGGGAAGCATGCTCAATCGCTGGGTTTTGGCGTTGCTGGCGGGCGCGGCGCTGGCGCTGGCAGCGGCCGCGCAGAGCAAGGATAGCTTTACGCCCATGGCGCTGGACGCGGGCTTCGGGCGAATGGACATCTCCGAGCCGGCGATCAAGCCGGAGGAGATCATCCGCCAGTTTGCCGCCAAGGAGAGCGAGTTCCAGCAGGCGCTGAACCACTACACCTATCGCCGCGTGGCTCGCGTGCAGACGCTGGACGACGACAACAAAGTGGACGGGGAGTACTACCAGGTGGACGACGTGATCTTCGACTCCGAGGGCAACCGGACAGAGAAGGTGGTCTACGCGCCGGAGAACTCGTTGCAGCGAATCATGATGACGCCGTCGGATCTTCAGGACATCCAGCGCGGCTATCCGTTCGTGCTGACCGCCGAGGAGATCGGCCAGTACGACGTGAAGTACGTGGGCCGGCAAAAGGTGGACGAGGTGGATTGCTACGTCTTCGACGTGAGCCCCAAGGTCATCGAGAAGAAACATCGCTACCTGCTGGGCCGCATCTGGGTGGACGCGACCGACCTGCAAATCGTGGTGACCAACGGCAGAATGGTTCCCGACGACACGCGCAAGGGGCAGGAGGACCTGCATCCGCCCTTCATGACCTGGCGGCAGCAGGTGGACGGCCACTACTGGTTCCCGGTCTACACCAAGGGCGAGGGGATTCTGCACTTCAGCGGCGGCAACGGCTACATGGCCGAGGACGTGCACATCCGCGACACCATCAAGTACACCGACTACAAGCAGTTCGGCTCGACGACGAAGATTATCTATGAGGGGCAGGACATTACGAAGCCGCAGAGCCAACCGGCGGCGCAGCCGAAGAAATAGGGGGTAGGGAGCTGGCTACAACGGAACGCTGCCACTCGATGCAACGTGATGCTGCCGATGAAGTGACTCGGATACACCCCTCGCCAGCAGTCTGTTCCATTCGAATCCTGCCCTCACGAGACGTTTTCTTTGGTGGCCGATCCATGTTGCCCGGATACAGTTTGTACTTGAAGGCTAGCGATCACTTTGAGGTTCAAATCGATGGTTCGACAGGTGCGATTGTTTTGTCTGCTACTTCTCCCATGCACACAACTGGTAGCGCAAGGTGTCGCTGTTCCGGGCGATCCGTGCAAGCCGGTGAGTGCGCGAACGCAAGAGATTGGGTGCTGGATCCTGGCTGACAATCCCGTAGGTCAACTCACAAAACCACAAGTGTTCTGGCATCTCGATGCATATCCAACACGCCTCGCGGCGCAAGCGGATAAGGGCCCGCGAGGCACGGTCATCGAGTCGTTTGGCAAAGTGTGGTTGATGACCATCGAAGACGAGAACTGGAGATCGGCCCACGGTAATCGCGTTGCCGAAATTGGGCCGCTTCCGATCGTTGCAGGAGAGAACTATTCGGCGCAGTTTATGGAAGCGGACTTCACACCCGGAATGACCGCGCCCTCACACATCCACTCTGGCCCGGAGGCCTGGTACGCGGTGGGCGGCGAAACATGCCTGGAGACCTCCGATGGCCGCATGCAGATCAGCCGAGCGGGGGGCCCTGCGGTAATCGTTCCGATGGGATTATCGATGCATCTCACCGCTGTCGGCATCGAGCGGCGTCGTTCCATTGTGATCATCCTCCATCAGTCATCGCAGCCTCCGACCACCATGATCCATGATTGGATGCCAACGGGTTTGTGTAAGGCAAACAACTGAATAGACGCGTCCGCAGCGCAGGCTCAGCAGCCGCATCGTCCAAATTGCAGGTTCCGGTCGTGCTACCGGCTAATCGGCAGTTACTGGTTGATCGACGTTCCCGAAGGCCTCAGGTGCCCTATTGGCCACTCCCTACTCCCTATTCCCTCAATAGAACAAGTACTTACGCCAGCGGTCGTCGGCGCGGCCCAACATGCGCATGATCTGGCGGCTGGTGTGGAGCGAGAAGGGGCGAGGCTCGCGCAGCAGAATCATGTCGTCGATCTCGTGCAACATGCGGTTGCCCTTGTGGCGGTTGCAGGCGTGGCAGCAGGCCACAAGGTTTTCCCAGGTGGAGTTGCCGCCGCGGGAGCGGGGTACCACGTGATCCAGC
>JBEKCX010000349.1:0-3312 GCA_050014655.1 Occallatibacter sp.
TCAGCGGGTGCTTCAATCGAAAGATGTCGACGAGGCGATGAACGCCCAGCGCGCTGTTTGGCGCAGTCTGCAGGCAAGGGCGGACTCTCCGTTGGATCAATATCGGCGCGAGCAATCGAAGGGCGTCTTGTTTCTCGACGCGCTGCGCGTCAAGATGGGCGACGACGCTTTTCTGGGACTGATGAGAGACTATTTCGCCGCCAATACTACCAAGACCGTAACGGCACAGTCGTTCCTGGAGCAGGCGCGCCTCAAACAGTCTGTCGCCCAGTTGGGAAACATCGATCCTCCCGACGGCCCGATGTATCTCATGAATGACATTTGGCGCCGTCTGCCCTCTGCCATCATCGTCTACGGAACGGTGCGCGACGCCGGCGCGAACCGCTACGCCGCCGAACAATGGCAACGCACGTTTCTCAATGCCTATGAGCGCCAGGTTCCGATTTACAAGGATTTCGCAGCCTCAGACGACTTGCTCCGCGATCGCGATGTGGTCTTTGTGGGCCGTCCCGAGTCCAATTCCGCGCTAGCAGCTTGGTCCGCGAGACTTGGCCTCGACTACCAGGGCGCGGCATTCAAGATAGACAATGTGGTACACGCTTCGGAGCGCGAGGCACTCATCCTCGCCGCAGAGAATCCGCTTGACGCAACTCGTATGGTTCTAGTGGTGGCGGGCAACGATGCTCTCAGCACCGTGAAGGTGCGAGGAGCGGACTTGACCTCCGATGAGTACATGATCTTCAGAGATGGGGAAAGCCCAGTGAGAGGTTTCATTGTTGCCCACACCGCGTCCCCCGGCCAGCGCGCGCATGCCGACAAATGACGATTCGGCGCTACAATTGATCCAACACGCTTGGTAGACCAGGAATCAACTGGCTGAAGAATTGAGGCTAGTGATCATGCAAAGCGGTTTTCTCCACGGATATCAGTATGACCTGTTCCTCAGCTACAGCACGCGGGACGTGGACTGGGTACAGCCCTTCTACGACGCGCTCAGGAAGGACCTGAATCGCTGGACACAGCATGATGTTTTTACGTTCTGGGACAAGGAAGGGCTGAAGCCCGGAGACACCTGGAACGAAAAGCTTCTGCATGCATCTGCCAATTCGGCCATTCTGGTGCCGATCCTTACTCCTAGGTTCTTTGCCAGCGATTACTGCGCGAAGGAGCTCGAAAGCTTCCTGGGCGGATCCGGGGTTTCCGGTGACGCGGCGCATCGCAGTCGCCTCTTTCCCGTCGAACTTCTCTGCCCAGCGCCGGAGGGGCACTGGCTAACGGCCTGCCAGGCAAGGCGATTCTGCGGGAAGAGCCGCACCGGCAACCCCATCGAATTCGCGCCCGGCTCCGCGGAATTCAACGAAGCTCTCCGCGATCTGGCAGTCGCCATTGCTGAGGTCCTTCCTCACGTTCCGGTAAAGGCCTCCGGACGCGCCGCGGTCTACCTGGCGGATAACTTCCTCGATGAATCCAAGGTTCTGCGAAAATCTCTCAATCACAAATATGACGTCCTTCCGGCAATGCCGCAGAAGCTCATGGAGATGGATGCAGCTGAGCTTCAGCAGCATGTCCAGGAGTCACTCGCCCGGTGCTTTGTGAGCGTCCATCCTTTAGACCGGCGGCCTGCGGCGGACTACCTGGTAAAGACGCAACTCAAGCTGGCGTGTGCCGGCGAGAAGCCGCGCTTGGTCTGGACCGCAGCCCAATCCGATGAGCTGACCGAGCTGACGAATGCAGGTTTCGAGTGGTTTGACTCCCAGGCGGGCATTGAAGAGCGCATCCGGGTCCTCAACTCCCAGCCCCCGAAGTTCAAGAATCCCCGGTCGAATCCGCTAATTTACTTCCTGTGTCCGGATCGCGCCAACCGCGACCAGGCCGAGCCGCTGCTCGATGTCCTCCGGCAACAGGGCGTCTGCATCTATCCATCGCCCGTGAGTGGTCCCGCCGACCAAGCTATTACCCGCCACGTCAAGGCTCTTGAAGAGCTCGACGGGTGCCTCATCTACTTCGGCAACACGGAGCGGGATTGGTTCGATACGGTCTTTCTCCGTCTCAGGCGTCATATCCAGGAGCGCCATCTGCACAGTGCGATTTACGTCGGTCCTCCGCCCGACGAATTCAAGGAACACGATCTCAAGTACCTGGGTGTGCCGCTGCTCAATCAGCCGCAGGCCGCGGCTCGGTATTTTGCGGAGGCGTGCGCGTGAGTCCGCCCGCCCAATGTCCTTATCTCGCGCTACGCTATTTTGAGGAGCGAGACTCTCACCTCTTTTACGGCCGGGACGAGCACGTCCGGGAACTGCTTTCCAAGCTCGAGCTCAACCGGTTTGTGGCCGTGCTGGGCTCCTCCGGCTGCGGCAAGTCCTCCCTGGTTCGCGCCGGTTTGCTTCCGGAGTTGAAGAGCGGAATGATTCCTTCCGCCGGCCATCGCTGGAAGGTGATCGAGTTCAAGCCCGGCAGTTCTCCCATGCAGGAACTGGGCAGAGCCTTTGAACTTGGATTAGGCATTCAGGGCGTGACTGAGACCATTGCCGAGGGGCCGCTGGGCATCGCCCGTGCGGTGGATTCTGCCTCACTCGAGGCCGGCGCTAACGTGCTGATCATTGCCGACCAGTTCGAGGAGATCTTTTCCTACCTTCGTCAAGAGCAGTCCGCGGGAAAGGGCACTGAAGCCCGGGAACAGGCGCAGGCGCTTGTGCGCAGGCTTCTGGACGCCGCAGCCGAGCCCAATCTGCGCATTTATGTGCTCCTGGTCATGCGCTCCGACTATCTGGGAGACTGCGCGCAATTTCCCGATCTCCCCGAGCGCATGAATGCCTCGCTCTATCTGGTGCCCCGTCTCCGCCGCGACCAGTTGCAACGCGCCATCGAGGCGCCGGTGGGAAGAGACATTGAGGCGGCGGTCGTGCAGCGGCTCCTCGGCGAGGTGGGAACCGATCCGGACCAGTTGCCGCGCCTGCAACACCTGCTGAGCCGCATGTGGATTGCCGCCGAGGGCGGTCGAATCACGTTAGCGCACTACGCCGCCGCCGGCGGATGGAAGAGCGGCCTTGAGCAGCATCTCGACCAGATATACGAGGGCCTCACTTCGCCGCAACAGAAGGCTTGCCGGCTGGTCTTCCAGCGGCTTTCGGAGATCGACCGCGGCCGCGCCGTGCGCCGCTGGGCTACGCTGGAACAGCTTACGGCATTGTGCGGCGCGGAGGCGGAAGAAGTCGTCGAGCGCTTCCATCGGGGGGGCTTTCTGCGCCTTGGCGGCCTCAACCAGGACACCGTAGATGTGATGCACGAGAGCGTCCTCCGCGGCTGGCCGCG
>JBEKCX010000350.1:0-3300 GCA_050014655.1 Occallatibacter sp.
CTGGAAGCTGATGGGCCCGGTTGGCTCGGATGGCATCGGCGGCGCGCCCACTGGCCCCATCGCCGCGCAGATCGCTGCCGACTTCGGCAACTTCGAGGCCTTCAAGAAGGCCTTCAACGAGACCACCGCCAAGCAGTTCGGCTCCGGCTGGGGCTGGCTCGTCTTCCCTGGCGGCAAGCTCGAGGTTCTCTCCACGCCCAACCAGGACTCGCCCCTCACGCAGGGCCTCTACCCCATCCTCGGCAACGACGTCTGGGAGCACGCCTACTACCTCAAATACCAGAACCGCCGCCCCGAGTACCTTGCCGCCTGGTGGAACGTGGTCAACTGGCACGAAGTCAACCGCCGCTTCGCTGCGGCCAAGGGCTGACGAGCAGGGAACGGGACTGGAGAGCAGGCGGTCGGCCTCCGGCCTATCAGCAGGCAGTGGCCAGGATGTGGCCGTGCGCCGCATAGGCCAGGAGCTTGCTGTCGCGGGTGATGACGCGATAACCGTAGAGCCGGGCTGTGGCGGCGATGATGCGATCCGCGGGATCGCTGGGCGGGGTTCCGGGCAATGCCGTTGAACTGATGAGAAGCTGCGGAGTGAGCGCCGCCAATCGCACTCCCGGCAATGACAGCAAGGTATCGAACCAGACCTCGGGCGAGAGCGTCAGGTGCAGACGGCCCTTCGCAACCAACGTTCCAATCTCCCAGGCAGTGAAGGGGGAGAGATAGACGCCGAGGTTGGCGGTCTGGGCGGCGCGAATCGCTGCCCGGCTGGCAGTCGAGAGGGGAGACCGGCTCATCAGCCAGATCGCGGCGCACGTATCGAGCAGGATGGGGCCAGTCGCTTCAGATGTCCGCATCCCAGATCTCGCCCGTAGGATCTGTGAGATCGACCCCCGGCGCAACGGTGACGGTGCCGCGCATGGCGCCCCAGAGATCGAAGCAATCTTCGCCATCATCCGGGAAGGGAACGATGGCGGCAATGGGCCGCTGGTGCTTGAGCAGCACGACTCGTCCAGTCTTGCCCTGGGCCACGTCGTCGATCAATCCCAGGCACTGGGACTTGAAGGCAGTGACGCCAATGGTCTCCTCGGCCTTTGCCGGCGCGCTCATGCATCCTCCTGTATGGACCATAATAAACGGTCCATATCGGAATTGCAAGGACCGCGATTCTCTACAACAGCTCGTTTGCTTCCAGGTTCTCTCCGCCGCGGCGGACGAGAGATGCTGCGCCCGGCTAAGTTGCGCTACCGCTTCGCGGGATACTCCACGCGGACGGTCAGGATTTCGTAGGGATGGATCGGCACTTTGACCGTATCCTCCACGATTGCCAGCGCCGCGCCTTCTGGCTTCTCCATGAGGTTAGTAACTGTTGCTCCGGTTGCGCCGCCCGGCAGATGAATCCCGACCTCGCTTGTTTCTCCAGCCCACTCATAAACCCTGAAAATCAATCCATCGGCGTCCTCGGCCTTCTTGAGGGCCGTCAGCACCACGTTTTCAGGCTTCACAGTTACATAACTATGCTCCGCCGGCAGGCTGCCGGAGTGGGCTTGCACCTGGGCTGCCTGTAACACGTAGTTATACTCGTAGCCGCGGCGCACGGTCAGCGCCTGCTTCCAATCGCCGGCGTGCGGAAACAGCGCATAGGTGAAGCGATTGTGTCCGCGGTCGGCATCCGGATCGGGCCATGTGGGCGAGCGCAGGAGCGAGATGCGCAGCACATTGTCCTTGGCGTCGTATCCATACTTGGAGTTATTCAACAGGCTGAAGCCGCGCTGCCCATCGCCCAGGTCGGCCCAGCGCAACGCGGGCACTTCGAACTGCGCGCTCTCCCAACTGTTATTGCGCGTGGTGGGCCGCTGAATGCTTCCGTAGGGAATCTCGTAGGTCGCCTTGTTAGCTGCGGCGGCCAGCGGAAATGCGGCCTTCAGCAGCACGTGCGTCTCATGCCAGTCGATGTCGTTGACCACGTCCACCTGCTCCGCGCCCGCGTCGAGAGTTATCTCTTGCACAAACTTCGAGCTTTGCCAACTGCGCGTCACGCGAATCGCGGCGCGCAATGGTCCCTTTGCAACCAGCTCCACCGAGTCGGCGTTGTCGATTGAAGTAGCATGATCGAGCGTGCCCGGATCGATGTTCCATGCATCGTACTCTCTGGGCAGATCCTTGAAGGTCTGCAACTGGTTGCCGCAGGCGCCCGCGGCCAGCGCCTCGAAGTGAGCCTTCTTGTCGTAGAGGCTGGTGATGCACCCCGTCTGCCGATCAACTGTAACCTTCAGCGCGGAGTTTTCCAGCGTCAGGCCTTCAGCCATCAGATCGCTCGCAAAAGGCCTTACTCCCGGCACAACATGCAGCACCTTGTAACCCAGCGAAGGCACGTCGCGCGCTTCGATGAGCAACCGGTAGCTGTTAGTCGCCGCATCGCTTGCAATTACCTGCGAAGGCACGACGCGATTGGCCTTGTCTAGCACCGTTACGCCGTTTCTGGCCGGCGCCGCTAACTGCACATCGACAGTTACCGGCCCCGAGCGCTCCCAGGCCAGCGGATTGAAGATCAGCACCGGAATTCCGCTGGCGGCGCGAGTATCAATGCGGGCCGAAAGCGTCTTGAGCGCCTGCTGCGAGATTTCGTTCGTAGCCCAGCGCACCTGGTCGTAATCCTGCTGCGCATCCTTGTAGATGACGGCGATGCCCGAGCCCGCGGCCAGGTCGTGGAAGCCGTTGAACGCGATCTTCTTCCACGCTTCGGTAAGCCGGTCCGCGGGGTAGGCATCGCCATCCAGCCACGCCAGCGAGGCGAGTTTCTCGGCATTCAGAGCTTGCTCCTCGCTGTCGCGCATATTGCGCTTGTGGCTGGCCTGAGTGGTCATAACCCCGCGGTGATATTCAAAGTACAATTCGCTCTTCCAGGTAGGAATCGCGATCTTCCCATCCCCCGGAGACACTGGAGTTATGTATCCCTTGGCGATCGAGTCGTAGTCCCACACCGGCGAGTCAGCCGCCAACTTGCTCTCGACGCCCGTAAAGTAACTCTGCGCAGTTCCGAACTGCATCTTGGGGACGATCTTGTCCGGCTGCATCCAATGCAGGCCCTCATCGAGCATGGCGCGCGTCGGCCCGCCGCCGTGATCGCTGACCCCGTAAAGGTCCATCATCTCCGTCAGGCCGGAGGCCCGGCTTCGCGCCTCGGCTAAGTCGATCGCCAGGCGCAACGGGTTGAGGTTGCCGTTCCCGTAGTCGTGAGGAAAGTAAGTCAGGACCTTGCTGCCGTCCGGCGACTCCCACCAGAAGAGCTTGAGGGGAAACTGGTTG
>JBEKCX010000351.1:0-3286 GCA_050014655.1 Occallatibacter sp.
CTTAACCTGCTCAAACAGGACAAAACCTGCACGCTTGGAATCAAAGGCAAGCGCCTCAAGGCCGGTTGGGACAATGACTACCTGCTACAACTGCTCGGGAATTAAGATGCGTCGGCCCTGGCGCCAGCGCAGAATTCCGTGACAGGCTGCCGCAAATCGCGATACCCTGTTGGTTGTGCGCGCGGCGCAAGCGAAGGAGCTTCTCTACCCTCATGCCCATCCAACCCACCTCCAGAATCTGGCACAACGGCACTCTCATTCCCTGGGAACAGGCCAACATCCACGTGATGAGTCACGTGATCCACTACGGATCGAGTGTTTTCGAGGGGATCCGCTGCTACGCGCAGCCGCAGGGGTCGGCCGTGTTCAGGCTGCCCGAGCACATGCAGCGCCTTCTCGACTCGGCCAAGATCTACCGCATGGAGCTGCCCTTTACGCTTGAAGAGCTCTGCGCGGGCGTGGTGGATTTGATTGAAGCCAATGGTGTTACGCCCTGCTATATCCGCCCCATCGCGTTGCGCGGGTACGGCGAAATCGGCGTCAGCCCCAAGGGCACGCCGGTCGAGGTCTACATCGCCAACTTCCCCTGGGGCAAGTACATCGCCGGCCACGGCGGCGCGGACGTCTGCATCTCCAGTTGGCAGCGCCTGGCTCCCAACACCCTGCCTTCGTTGGCAAAAGCCGGCGCCAACTATATGAACTCCCAGCTGATTCAGATGGAGGCGGTGATCAACGGCTACCAGGAGGGTATCGCGCTGGACGTGAACGGCCTGGTCAGCGAGGGCTCCGGCGAGAACATCTTTGTCGTCCGCAACGGCGTCCTCTTTACGCCGCCGCTAGCCAACTCAACCCTCTCCGGCATCACCCGCGACAGCGTGCTCACCATCTCCCGCCACCTGGGGCTCTCGGTGACGGAGCAGGCGCTGCCTCGCGAGCTGCTCTACATCGCCGACGAAGTCTTCTTCACCGGGACCGCCGCGGAGGTGTCGCCCATCCGCTCCATCGACCGCATCGTCATTGGCGACGGCAAGCCCGGCGAGATCACCAAGAAGATTGCCGACGAATTCTTCGGCATCGCCAACGGCCTCAAGCCCGACCGCTTCGGCTGGCTCACCCCGGTGAAGGTGACCGCCAGCGAGCCGGTAACTGCGTAGCTCACCTCGCTGTGCACACCGGAGATTGGGCATTCCGCGCAAGTGGAATGCCCGATCTTCTTTAGAATGTGATCATGTGTCGCGCGCCGGGGTTGATACTCGACGAATACAGCTTCTTCTCGGTTGTTCTTCCCGGTTTCTGCCACGATTTGCTCGTTCCCATATCCCAATGTTGAGGTCAAACCGTGCCTGTCATCGACTGGAAAACCGCCATCGGCTATGCGCTTCTGGTTCAGATCGCCGAAGCCGTTGAACCCTCCGCCGAATACTCCCCCAAGGATGTTGCCGCAATCCAGGCATTGGGCTACGACTTCTCTCAGACTCTCTATGGCAGCGAACTCGCCACCGACTTCGATCCTCACCTGGGTGAAACTGTGACTTACGGGTTTCTGGCGATTTCACCGGCAAGCGAGGAATTGGTGGCCATCATTCGTGGAACCGAGGCCGTCTGGGAATGGATTCACGATTCCGAGTTCCTGATGCTCCCAAACCCCATTCACGGCGGATCGGGGATGACGGAGGACGGGTTTACCGCCATTTACAAATCCCTGCGCGTGGGCCGCGATGCGAATTCCACTACGGCGGCCGGCTCAGTTGGAGCGCATCTCCACGCAGGCCGGGCGCGGACAGTCACCGTTTGCGGCCACAGCCTGGGTGGAGCGCTCGCCACTCTGTTGGCCTTGGATATTGCCTTGAACACGGAGTGCCGCACCCCCTCGGTGTATACATATGCTTGTCCCCGCACTGGGAATCACTCGTTCGCCGGCTCCTTCAATGCCGCCATCCCGGCGAGCTATCGTATCTATGGCCGGACCGATCTTGTTCCCAAGCTCCCGCCTATTCTTCCGCTGCCTTACGAACACACGAATAGTCCATTCGAGCTGATTCCGCCGATGGGGGCCATAAAGGACAGTCTCGCCTGCGCGCACCATCTGACAACCTATCTTTGGCTGATGGGCCGGCAGGCGGGCTTAAGCCTCTGTCCGGTGGACGCCGACTGCCGGGGAAGCTCGTATCCCGGACCAACGATTCCCGGCTGAAAGACGCTCTACTCGGAACGAAGAACGGAAACCAAATCCGTCCGCGCTGCATTCGACGCAGGTATCGTGCTTGCAAGCAGCGCCACCGCCGTCATCAGCGCCCACGCGAGCGAAAAGGAAATTGCATCGTGGGGTGTCACGCCAACCAGCAAGCTCGACAGCAGCCTGCTCAAGCCAAGCGCGGCGCCAACTCCAACAATCCCACCTACTAGGATCAGCCGCGCGGCCTCCGTCACGACCAGCCGGAGCAATCCGCTGCGCGAGGCGCCGAGAGCCAGGCGGATGCCCATCTCCCCCATGCGTTGCGTAACCGAGTAGGAGAAAACACCGTAAACGCCGACCGCGCACAGAACCACGGCTAGCATGGCAAAGCAGGCGATCAGCAGCATGGTCAACCTTCGCTGCGCAATAGCCTCCGACACACGCTGATCCATGGTTTCGATGTCGAAGACAGGTTGTTCGGAATCCACTGCCCATACCGCTTGCCGCACGGCGTTGGCAACCGCTGCGGGATTTCCTGCGGTGCGCACGGCAACGCTGACTGAGGATTGCGGCAGTTGCGCCATGGGAACGAGCATCTCAGGCTGCACTTCGTGCTCCAGGCCGCCGTGCCGGACGTCATCGGCAACTCCGACAATCGTGACCGCTGCGTGCTCGGGGCCCCATGCCATCGAGTGAAATCGTTTCCCCAATGCCTCTCCTGCGAAGAAGCGATTGGCGAAGGCGCGATTCACGATGGTGACGGGAGCGGACAGGGCGGTGTCCGACTGATTGAATGTGCGCCCCTGGAAGATCGGCGTGCCCACGGTCCGGAAGTAATCCGGGGTCACGCTGACAACGGATACCGCTGGCCGCATCCCCACGGGCGGCGCTGGAACGCCTTCAAACGTGATGGCGCTGCTCAGGTCGTACGGTTGAATGGGAAGCGCGCTCGCCGCGGCCACGGCCGTGACCCCCGGCAGCGCTGAGAGTTTTGGCAACAGCCGGTCGACAAAGGCCTCCCTGCGTTCGGCCGTCGAATAGCGGGATGAGTTCAGAAGCGTAACCGCGGTGAGCGTGTTGCGTGGGTTGAAGCCGGAATCGTAATGCAGA
>JBEKCX010000352.1:0-3276 GCA_050014655.1 Occallatibacter sp.
AATGGCGCAGGGCACCAGCACCGCGGCCAGCAAGTCGCCGGTGGTCTCGTCGGTGAGCGTGCGGGTCAGGAACCCGATGCTCTTCTGGCCCGAGATGGGAAAATCAATCAGCACCACGCGCTGGCTGGACTCCTTCTTGACCATCATGCTGTCAAGGAGCTGGCGCACGGAGCTGTAGATCTTGGCCACCACGGGAAGCCGCTCCAGCGTGGCCTCGAAGAGCTTGAATGCCTGGCGGCCCACCACCTGCGAGGTGACGCGGCCCACAACGTAAAGCACAACCAGGGTGAGGACGACGGCCAGCAGGGACTGCAACCACGGCTGGCTGAGCCACTCCGCGGGAAAGATGGCCGCCAGCAGCCATATCGCGGGCAACCCCGCCTTGGCCAGGACTCCCAAAAGGAAGCTGAAGACCAGGTAGGTAACGAACAGCGGTCCAATGGTGATGATACCGGCCAGGATATTGCGTTGCAGGTTGCGCAGCGTACGGACAAGAACTGGATTCACACGCCTCTCCTGCTTACGAGGATACGCGACCGCGGGGCCTCGATCAGGGGTTTCCCAGATAGATCTTCTTCTCGGGAGAGCCGCCCGAGGCCACGACCAGCTTCTTGATCGCCTTGGTCATGTTGAAAGCGAAGTCGGGAACCGCGCTTGCCTTGTTCTGGGAAAAGAGCAATCGAACCCGGTTTGCGGCAAGGCTCTTATCCACCTGGTTCTGGTTGTCGTAGCAGGTTCTGGCCCTCTTCCCGCTCGACGAAGTCATGGTCAGCCGCAGGATCTCTTCGCGGGCGTGGTAGGTGTCGCTCGGATCGATGACCTCCCAGATCGCGCTGTTGGTGTCGAGCGCATTGAGAAAAATGTCGCAGCGGCCGTCGGGTTGAGTAATCGAGAGGGTCGACGTGGCCGGGTCGAACGCCACCTCCAGGTTGTCGTTGAAGCCGTCGGTCGGGCTGAGGGAGAGAAGCTTTCCGCGAAGGTACTCGAAGAGTTCCTGCTGGGTAGGTTCAGCCTTGGGATCGGGCTTGCTGGCGCGGTGGGCGGAGTTTGCCGGCGGCGCGGCCTGCGCTACCTGCGGGGGCTTTGCGGGGTGATCGGCCTGCTTTGCGGGTTGATCGGCCTCCTGAGTCTGCGGAGTCAATCCGCGCAGCACCGTCTCACCGGCACACGCGCACAGGCTCACGAGGAGCGCGGCGGCGGCCGAAATGCAGAGCAATTGCGCTGCGGCGCGAATTCCCAGCGCTCCCACTGGGTGCTCAACGGCTCCGGCCTGCCGGCCCACGCCCGGAATCCGGCGCGCGGAGACGGCAACCCGCTCCGTCCTGCGCACCATCACTGCCACGAACTCATTCCGCATGGAGAGAGTATAGCTCTGATTCCGCCGGCGGACCATACACCTTTGCTGGCGGTTGGCCGCGGTCCGTGCGCAGCGTGGGCACGGCGGCGAGCAGGCTGCGAAAAAGTCAGTTCGGAGCGAGGCAAGGGTTTCAACCCCCGCATAAAGGCAACAGAATCATCGCTGGCTCCAGCCACGGAGGGACCCTCTCCGCCAGCTTCGCCTCCAATCCCGAGTTTCTCCGCAGCCTGCGAGTGCATCGGCTCTGCACGCGGCAGGGCGCCACCGGCCGCCGGCTGCTCGCACTTCCGCTCAACTTCCTTGCTCCTGTGGCCGATGACTCCATTGCCGGGTCTTCCTGCAGGGGGTTGTGCATGGCGCTATTGACGTGGAACAGCAGGTACTCCGTGGGGGTTGAGGCCATGGACAACCAGCATACCGTTCTCTTCGGTCTGCTGAACGATCTCCACGCCGCGATGATGAAAGGTCAGGCGCGAATCCTGACCGGCCCTCTGCTGCTCAGGCTGGTGGAGTACACGCACATCCACTTCTCGGATGAAGAGCAGATGATGGCGGCGGCAAGGTACCCCGGGCTGGCCGATCACCGCATCAAGCACCGCGAGCTCATCAAACAGGTCGAGGAGTACGCCGCCCGCTTTGAAAGGGGCGAAGTCGCACTGAACATTCAACTGCTGAACTTCCTGCGCGACTGGCTGAGCAACCACATTCAGAAAGTGGACCATGAGTACGGCCCCTGGCTGAATGAGCACGGCGTGCGATAGAGCGGCATCCTGCGAGGAACGGCCAATTGCCGGCCGGAACCTGGCCCGCGCCTAAACCTCGAAGGACAACTGCGCCGAAGCCCAATCGGGCGAGGCCGGTTTCGGCTCTGAAGCCAGCTCGTAGATCAGCCGCTCCAGCACCAGCCGCTTGTCCGGGGGTGAGGAGCGCAGTTCCAGGTCGGCGCGGGCAATCAGCCGCAGCGCCCTGGTGAGATCGCGGCGGTTCTTGTAGCGCCGGGCCTGGCGAATCAGATCGTCGGCGGCAAAGGGCGGCATGCGGAAGCCCTGCCACAGCGCCTGCCAGATGGCGCGCGAGTCGCGCACGTTCTTCTCCAGAATCACCAACATCTGGCGGAAGGTCTTGGCCAGCATATAGAGATGGCCGATGGCGGCGTCCTCGCCGGCGTCCGAGCTGTTCAGCAGCCCATGGAGCAGGGCCAGCGCGCGCACCCGGTCGCGGGCGCTGATGGCGTCGGTCAGCTCATAGAGCGAACGCTGCTTGGCTGCCAGCACCATCGTCTCCACGTCGCCGAGGGTGATGCTGCCCCGGCCCAGGGTATAAAGCAGCAGCTTCTCCAGCTCCGAGCTGATGAGCATCATATCCGTGCCCAGCGCATCTACCAGCTCGCGGGCCGCGTCGGGGTCCAGGCGCGCGCCGCCCTCCTGCGCGGCGGCCACGGCCCAGCGCATGGCGTCTTCCTCGTTCACGCGCGCGAGCTCCACAGTGCCGCAGTTCCGGCCCAGCGTCTCGGTGAGCCGCTCGAAGCGGTTCCTGTCGTCCAGCTCCATGCGCCGAACGTCAGAGGGAATGCGCAGGAAGTCGGCAACAAAGATCACGAGCGCCTGCGGGTTCGGCGAGCGGAAGTAGCGATCCAGAGCCGCAAACTCGTCCTTCTTGGCGCCGCGCGAGTAAAGCTGCTTCACATTGCGGACGAAGATCACCTGGAAGGGCGCCATCAACGATGGCGTCTGCGCGCGGTCCAGCACCTCGAAGATCGGAGTCTCGGCCAGATCCAGGTCGGAGAGGCAATAATCCCGCAGATCGGGCGGCACAAAGCCCTTGAGCACGGCGGCGCGGCAGCGGTCCAGCAGGAAGACCTCGTCGCCGGCCAGCACGTAGCCGGAGCGCAGCGGACCTTTGCCGGCCGCGGCGGCCTC
>JBEKCX010000353.1:0-3275 GCA_050014655.1 Occallatibacter sp.
ACCTGCATGTCAATGAACTGCTTGAGGCACTGCTGGGTCGAGGCCAGGGTGATCTCCATGCGGTTGAGCTGGCACCAGGCGATCAGGCGCACCAGGGCGCCCTCCAGCTCGCGCACGTTGGTGCGCACGTTCGAGGCCACAAAGAGGGCCACGTCGGTGGGCAACTGCACCTGCTCGCTCTCCGCCTTCTTCTGCAGAATGGCCACCTTGGTTTCCAGATCGGGCGGCTGAATGTCGGCGATCAGGCCCCACTCGAAGCGCGAGCGCAGGCGGTCCTCGATCTCCGCCAGCTCCTTGGGAGGCCGGTCAGAGGCGATGACGATCTGCTTCATGCTTTCGTGGAGCGCGTTGAAGGTATGGAAGAACTCCTCCTGGGTGCGCTCCTTCTGGGCGATGAACTGAATGTCGTCGATGAGCAGCACGTCGACGGAGCGGAAGCGATCGCGGAAGCTGGTCATGCGGTCGTTGCGCAGCGAGGTGATCATCTCGTTGGTGAACTTCTCGGCCGAGACGTAGCAGATGTTGACCGCCGGCTGGCGGCGCTTAACCTCGTGGCCGATGGCGTGCATCAGGTGGGTCTTGCCCATGCCCACGCCGCCGTAGAGGAAGAGCGGATTGTAGGCGCGCGAAGGGCGCTCGGCGACGGCCAGAGCGGCGGCGCGCGCGAACTGATTGCCGTTGCCGATGACGAAAGCATCGAATGTGTAGCGCTGGTTGAGCTGCGCGGCGGTGGACCAATCGAAGCGGGCCTGCTCCGGGGTGCGCGGCGCCGGGGCGGAGTGGGACGCGGCGGGCGGGCGCGCCGGAACCGGACCGAAGCCGCCGTCCTTGCGCGGCGGCGGAATCGATGGATCCTCCTCGGCAGTCACGAAGCTGACGTCGTCGAACTCCATCGACTGCAAGTCGATGGCCTCCTGAATCAGGTCTCCGTACTTGTCGCCGATGTGCTGGAACTCCGGCGAGGGCACGCGAACATAGAGCGTGCGGCCCGCGGAGTGGCTATAGCGGGTCGGCTTGAGCCAGGTCTCGAAAGACTGGCGAATGACCTTCTTCTCCAAGGCCGCAAGAATCTGGATCCAGGGGTTGTGAACCGTCGCCGGGGAAGTCGCAAATGCCATCGAGCCAATCCTTGCCTGCGCCGCCTGTGCAATGCCGGCCCGGTTCATCCGCGAGCTTCGGGCAATAGCTCACCCTTGGCGCAAAGCCTTCGCTTTGCGTCCGGCTGCCCTTGGCCGAATGCCTGCTTGCCGCTGGTCTGCCCCTGGAAAAAGCCCTTGGGGACCGTGGATGAAAATTCCGCTCCGTGGGACGCTGGGAACTTTTCTAGATCGGTCCCGATAGTACCACATTTGGGGGATAATGCAATATTGCTTTCACATAACTTTTTTAACCTGGAGTAAGTTGCACCATTGCTGGTGAAACTTGCCCGGAAGCGTTACCAGAGTCACTGGAAGATGCGGCCATTTTCACACTTTTGGAAGGTGGCGGCGCGACTGCCGAGAAGGGTTCAACGCCGGCCCTGCGCAGAGCGGCGGCGGCCGGAAGCGAGTTTGGGCTGGATTCCTGGGCCAGCCTGCGATACACTTGAGTCTTGCCGTCGAGGCACAGGCTTTCATCAGGAATTAGGAGAATATTTTTATGCCCAAGCGCACGTTTCAACCCAATCGCCGCAAGCGCGTGAAAACCCACGGCTTCCGCGCCCGCATGAAGACCAATGCCGGGGCCGCGGTGCTCAGCCGCCGCCGCGCCGCCGGCCGCAAGCGCGTAACTGTCAGCGCCGGCTTCCGCGATTGATCTGAGCCCGCCGAACTGCCTCCGTTGTTTGTTGAAGCCGGCAAGGGATTGCGCAATCATCGCCCTTGCGGCACAAACGCCCTCCGGCAACGCCATGAACACCAGTCCCAGCCCTGACGCGCGCCCCGCCCGGCAGCCAGCCCAGCGCCAATCCACCAGTCAGTCGTTGACCGGCGCGCGCCTGCGCAAGCACGCCGACTACCAGCGCGCCTACGCGGCCAGCCGTAAGCGGCAATCCGCGTCGATGAGCTGGTTCCTGGCCCCGCAACAGCCAACCGCGGCTGACCATGCCTCGGAGCGCGAGGCAGCCGGCCCTGAAGGCGCGCGTGTGGGCCTAACCGTGGGCAAGATTCTGGGCAAGGCCCATGAACGCAACCGCATCAAGCGGCGCATGAGAGAGGCCCTGCGCCGTCATCTGGAGATTCTGCCGCAGGGCTGCGATCTGATCTTCCATCCCCGCCGCTCCGTTTTGACGCTTGAATTTGCGAAACTTGAAGCGGAGATTGTGCGTATTCTTGAGCAGGCAAATGCCGAGGCGGCCAAGATCGCAGGCCGGCCGGCTGAGCCTTCCACCCGGCAAATCGCTTCGGCAGAGCCCGCAATATGACGCGCATCCTGCTCGCCATTCTCGATTTCTACCGCCGCTGGCTCTCCCCGGCGCTGCATTCGCTCAATCCCGGCGGCGGCTGCCGCTATGTGCCCACTTGCTCGGAGTACGCCACCATAGCCATTGCCATCCACGGGCCCCTGCGCGGCACGGCGCTGGCGGCGTGGAGGCTGCTGCGCTGCAACCCATTTGGCCGCGGAGGCCTGGACACCGTGCCCGCCCGAACTGCGCGCAAATCGCGGCGGCCACCCATTCTTCCCCACGAACCGTTACCATAGAAGAAGCGGGAATCCAACAGGCTGCATCTTCTCAACGACAGGAAGTATCCCTTGCCCGAAATTCGCAATCCCAATCTTCAGTCGCCGGGCGCCGGTGGCGGCAGCGGCGGCGACATGCGCTCCACCATGATCTTCGCCCTGCTGATGATCACCGTGCTGCTGGGCTACCAGTACTTTTTCAAGCCCAAGCAGGACGAGACTCAGCAAGCGCAACAGACCCAGTCGCTGGCGAATCAGCCGCCTGCGCAATCTGGACAATCCGGGCAATCAGGACTAGCCGGACAAGCTGGACTAGCGCCCGGATCGAGCCAGGCGCCGCCGGCCGCGGCGGCCGCGCAGGCTCCGGCGGCCACGCCGACCGTCGCCGCCGCGCTCGAGACCGAGACCACGGTCGAGAACGACCAGTACCAGATCGTCTTCACCAATCGCGGCGCGCAGGTCAAGCACTGGATTCTGAAGAAGTACACCGACTCGGCCGGCAAGCCGCTGGACATGGTCCAGCCCCAAGTTGCTGAGAAGTTCGGCTTTCCGCTCTCGCTCTTCATCTATGAGCCGGAGCTCACGGCGCAGTTGAGCCAGGCGCTCTATCAGGTAAC
>JBEKCX010000354.1:0-3221 GCA_050014655.1 Occallatibacter sp.
TCGTGTAGCGCTGAAACTCCATCTGCCGAGCCAAGCTAAGTTGTTGCATCTGTGATCCGCCTCCGAATATAGCTTTACTCAGAATCCTTAAAAAGCAAAGTGTTTTTCAGAGGTTTCTTAGAGGCACAATCGTTAGCTGTTTTCCTTCAACGCAGATCTAAGACACTGCCCCAGCCGCGGCCGCGACCCACGCCTCCGGTATACTGTGGACTGACCACTTGCCGCAGCCGGTCTCCTCGTTCAACGATGCAAACCGCGACTACCGCCAGCGTTCCCGCTCCAGCTTCCGCTGCCTCGAACGGCGGCACGCGGCACATTCTGGGCTTCGTCTACTTCACCTTCATCTGCTATCTCTCGATCGGCCTGCCGCTCGCCGTTCTGCCGCCCTACGTGCACTACCGCATGGGCTTCAGCGCGGCTCTCGCCGGCCTGGTCATCACCATCCAATATGTCGCCACGCTCATCAGCCGCCCCTGGGCCGGCCGCATCAGCGACCGTGCGGGCGCCAAGGTGAGCGTGCTCTGGGGCATGGGAGCCTGCACCGCGAGCGGCGCGCTTCTGGTGGCCACATCCGCCGCCATGCACCTGGCTCCCCCACGCTTCGCCACCTGGCTGAGCCTCTCGATTCTGATCTTGAGCCGTCTGGTGCTGGGCGTGGGCGAAAGCCTCGGCTCGACCGGGTCTACGCTCTGGGGCATCACCAGCGCCGGGCCGCAACACACCGCCCGCGTCATCTCCTTCAACGGCATCAGCACCTACGGCGCCATGGCCCTGGGCGCTCCTCTGGGCGTCGTTCTCGAACAGCAGTGGGGCCTTGGCTCACTCGGCCTGCTTACTGTTCTTATCGGCGCCGTGAGCCTCGCTTTGGCTATGCGCAAGGCGCCGGTTCACGCCGTTCACGGCGAGCACCTGCCCTTCACCCACGTCTTCTACCGCGTCGCGCCCCACGGCATGGGCCTGGCCCTGGGCGGAGTGGGCTACAGCGTGCTGGCCACCTTCATCACCCTCTTCTACGCCAGCCGCCACTGGGAGGGCGCGGCCCTCTGCCTCACCTGCTTTGGCGCGGCCTTCGTTCTGGCCCGGCTGCTCTTCATCCACGCCATCGACCGCTTCGGCGGATTCCCCGTGGCCATGGCCTGCCTGTCGGTCGAATCCATCGGCATGGTCCTGCTCTGGCAAGCCTCGGCATCGTGGATGGCCTTCATCGGCGCGGCCTTTGCCGGCTTCGGCTTCTCGCTGGTCTTTCCCGCCTTCGGCGTCGAGGCCGTCCAACGCGTCACCAGAAACAACCGCGGCGCCGCTCTCGGCGTCTTCACGGCCTTCGCCGACGTCTCCTTCTTCCTCACCGGCCCCCTGGTCGGCGCGGTCCTGGGAGTGTACGGCTACTCCAGCGTCTTTCTCTTCGCGCTTGTGAGCGTGCTGGCCGCCCTGGCAATCGCCATCGTGCTCTGGCAGCTGCAAGCCATCGAACCTCAAGACCACTGAGGAAACTCTGCGCAAGCCTTTTTGAAACAGGACAAGAATTCAGGCGTGGGGCAAGGACCGCGAGGGTGAGACACCCACATTGGTAGAAGAGCGGACGGTCAGAGATCTAGTCCGACTGGATCTGGAACGAATCCAGGAATTGCGCGGCCTGAGTCGCGGTGGCGCCTTTAGAGGAGACGACAAAGAGCGTATAAAGGCGGGATCCCTGCAGGAATACCCGCACGGTGTAGTTGGTTTGATCGTCGCTTGCCTTATACTCCCGCCCCGGAATGCCGTTGAGGTTGATCGCCTTGTCCGATAACAGCGTCTTGCCCTTGGCGAAGGTGTCGCGCCTGGCTACCAAAAAGTCCTGTGGCGCGCCCTTCGTGTAGCTGGGCGGGAAGTCTTCGTAAATCACCACATACTCGACAACGGACGCGGGGCCGTTGTGCAGCTCGACCCCCATCTGGTGGACAGTCTCTTTATCGGCGCCTTGCAGGGGAATCTCATCCCTTGACTCCCCGATCTCGCCCGCCGGGAAATCGACGGTGAACCGGCCAACGATGGACGCGATAGTCTGCGTCTGCTGCCCGGTTGCAGAGGCCACGGCTGCAACCCACAAAACCACAACCGCTAACCAAACGTGGAACTTGCGCATGTCTTTCCTCCTTCCGTTCACGCTCTCCCAGCAGAGCGGAAATGCCTGTCCGGGTGAAAACCAACTGGGAAGAAGCAGGTTCATTCCAGCGGAAACGCAGGCCGCTGTCAACCGAAATCTCCTGTTCTCGGGTTCTATCTGCTGGAATTGTACCGCCCCGAGGGGAAATTGAATGACCAAGGCGCCGCTATCCCTGGGCAATCGCATGGAATTCGGGTCGCGGGAGCAAGGAGTTCTTCCGTAGCCTGTGAAGTCGTGCCCTGAAACTTCGAGGTGATCTTCATGGTTCACCCCTTCATGCGACTGCCCTGAGCTTGCGTCTTTTGGGGCGCGTGAATCTGGCTGCTCGCCCTGAGGAACGGCGCGCCGGCTTCACTGGGCCGCGGCGATCTCCAGGATGTGTTGCCTGCCAGTGAAGTCCCGTGCGGCGTTCGCTTCTCCTCTCCTCGGGCGCGCCCCGATGCGATAAACTCGGCGCAGTATGCAGCCTCCATTCTGGAAGTCGGGAGCCTGGAAGTTGTGGGCCGCCGCCGCTCTCTCCGCCGGCTTGCTCGAGTTGCCGTTTCCGCTGGCCGGTCCCATGCCGCCCTGGCGCAGTGTCTTCGCCTGGGTTGGTTTGGTTCCGCTGTTGTGGGCCATCCTGTCGCCGGCCTGCGCGGACAGCCGCCGGCCCCTGCGCCGCGCCTTTCTGCTCGCCTACCTCTGCGGCTTCCTGTGGTACATGGGCAACTGCTACTGGGTGCGCGACACCATGGCCCACTACGGCGATATGCCGCCATTAGCCCCGACGCTGCTGCTGATTGGATACAGCCTGGTGCTGGGGCTCTACTTCGGGTTCTTCGGCCTGGGTGTGGCGCTGGTGCGCCGGGCATCCGGCAGCACGCGTTGGGCGCTGGCCGCCGCGCCCATCCTCTGGGCCGGGCTGGAGTTGGCCGCCTCGCGGATCACCTCGGTTCCCTGGGACCAGCTCGGTTACTCCCAGGTGGACAATATGCTCGTGAGCCAGCTTGCGCCGTGGACAGGGGTTTACGGCATCAGCTTTGTGCTGGTTCTTGTCAATGCGCTCCTGATGGGCGGGCTGATGCTGGAGTCCCGCTCG
>JBEKCX010000355.1:0-3219 GCA_050014655.1 Occallatibacter sp.
CGCCCATCTCGATGCCCATCTGATGGCCGGGAACCAGAGCCACCATGGCCAGGACGACGGGAGGCAGAAAGCTGAGCACGGGAATGGATTGCAGAATGTCGAGGACGGCGATCATCCAGGGCTCGACCCTGGGGTTATACGCGGCGATGTAGCCGTAGGAGACGGCGAAGACCAGGCTGAGCAGGTAGGCGATGGCGATGCGAACGATGGAGTAGAAGGCGTAGGCCGGCAAGGCGCCTATGGAGTGGGAGATGGGCACCACGGGAACCGGTTTGCCCATCCAATAGGCGCCGGTGCTGACCAAGGCGAAGAAGATGGCCAGCGCACAGCCGGCCACGCACATGTCGATGAGGAACGGCCAGGTGCGGACGAGGACCAGGGATCGGGCGAGGGGATGCTGGGTCTTCACTTGCGGACCTCGCTAGCGGCGATCTCTTCATCTTGCGCATCTGGGAGCACAAAGCGGCGCCGGCCGGCGTCATAGTCGAAGAGCTCGGCGTAGCGGCCCCAGCTGACGGCGGTCTCCATCTGGCGCAGGCATTCCTCCTCGCTGAACTGTTCGTCGAGCATGTCGAGAAAGAAGTCCTCCGGAATGGTGTGGTCGCTCTTGGATTCGAGGGCGCGGCGAATCTGGCGCAGCAGGAGAACGTTGGCCAGGGCGGCGTCGCGAAAGAGTTCCTTCTGGCGGAGAATCTCGGAGTTGGCAAACTCCGTGCCGCTCGCGGTGATGGCCGCGTCGCCTTCCTCAATCTTCAGGAATCCGAGCAGTTGCGCGGCGTCGACGATGGGCAGCAGGTCGTCGATCTCGAAGGAAAGATCGTCGGCCAGGCGGTAGATGTCGTCGCGGCCGCCCTTGTCGAGCAGGAGTTCGAGCAGGCCAGCCATGCCGCCGGGACGGGAGTGGGGCAGCATCTGGTAGTGCATCTGGCGCTGATCGCGGACTCTGGGGCCGGCTTGCTGCTCGGGGGCCTCGGCGGGGGCCAGATCGGGCTTGGTGAGCACCTTGTAGATGTAATCCACCAACTGCGTGAAGGGCTCGGATTTGCGGTCGCGGGGCTGCGGGAGCTGGACGCGGAAGTCGGTGCGGATGTGGCCGGGGTTGCGCCCCAGCACGACGATGCGATCGGCCAGCAGCACCGCTTCCTCGATATTGTGGGTGACCAGGAAGATGGCCTTGGTGGGCATGGCCTTGTTGGCCCACAGCTCGAGCAGTTCGCTGCGCAGGTTTTCGGCGGTCAGCACGTCAAGCGCCGAGAAGGGCTCATCCATGAAGAGCACCTCCGGCTCGACCACCAGCGCGCGGGCAAAACCGACTCGCTGCTTCATTCCGCCCGACAGTTCTTTAGGATAGGCGGCCTCGAAGCCGTCCAGGCCGACCGTGTCCAGTATCTTGATGCTGCGGTCGCGGCGCTCGTCGGGGCTGACGCCGCGGGCCTGCAGCGGAGCTTCGACGTTCTGAAGAACCGTGAGCCAGGGAAAGAGGGCAAAGCTCTGGAAGACGATAGAGACGTTGATCTCGGCTTCGGCGATGGGCGTTTGGTGCCAGTAGACCTGGCCGGCGGTGGGCGTGGAAAGCCCGGTCAGCATGCGCAGCATGGTGGACTTTCCGGAGCCCGACGGCCCCAGCAAGGCCAGAATCTCGCCGGGCAGAATCTCAAGGTCAGTGGCCGAGATCACCTGAATGCGGTTTTGGCTGGGCTGCGCGTAGTATTTCTCGATTTTCTCGGCGCGAATGATGGCGTCAGCGGCCGGGATTGGTGCGGGCGCCGGGGCAGCTTCGAGGGCCGGGGCCGGGGTTAGGTTGGGGATGCCCGCTTCCTGCATGAGTGGTTCTCCGGTGGGGGTTCGCCTGCTTGAGCCGCGGGCGGTAGCTGTTGCAAGTATATGTTTTGCCGGTTGCTCCCGGATGAATAGGCGTCGGTTTGCGCCGGGGGTTGCCCGCGCACCGGATCGCGGCAGGCTGACGGCGTCTCATCCAGGCTCCCGTGCCGCGCGGCTTGGCGGGGGAACTCCAGACCGGGCGTATCATTTTCAGTAGGGCGCTTCGTTCGTCCGGAAAAGCGCTTCACGTGGCAAGTGAATCCCCGCCTGTCGCCATCTGGGGCGGAATCTGTCGAGTGGCGCGGGCATGCGCTTACGTTTTGGCCCGGTCGTGCGTCAAGGAGAATATGCCGGAGAGAACTGCCAAACCCAAGGTCCTGGTTGCCGACGACGAACCGCTGATCGCCGACACTTTGGCCATGATCCTAAACCAGAGCGGATTTGAGGCCCGCGCCGTTTACTCCGGCGAAAGGGCACTGGAGCTGGCCGGGACGTTTAAGCCGGAGATGCTCATCTCCGACGTGATCATGGGCGGGCTGAACGGAATCGATGCGGCGATTCGCATCCAGGCGCTGCTGCCGGGGATCAAGATACTGCTTTTCAGCGGCCAGGCCGCCACGGCCGATCTGCTGGAGAAGGCGCGCGCCAGGGGCTACGAGTTCGAAATCCTGGCCAAGCCTGTTCATCCGCAGGATTTGCTGAGCAAGCTGCGCGGGTGACGGAGCCGGTTGGATGCCGGTTTCGTCTGGAACGAAAGAGGCTTTCAATCCGTATAACCTCGCAAATGAACGCCACCGCTGAGCTGCCCGGCCCGCCAACGGACTTCCTCTCGAACCGGTTGTTCGACCTCACGCGCCGGATCGAGGAGATTGACCCGCAGTTGTCGCGGGTTCTGGTTCCGTGGGTTGTGCGCCATCCGCGCTACCTGCCGGGGTTTCTGCGCCTGGCGCGAACCGTTGGGCAGTCGAGGCGCGTGCGCGCTCGCGCGCTGGAGAGCGGTGTGCGAGTGCCTCCCTTTCTTGTTCTCAGCGTCACATCCAAATGCAATCTGCGCTGCGTTGGCTGCTTCGCCGGGGCCGTGGGGACGGTTACCGGCGCGCCGGCGCAGCCGGGACTCAGTCTGAGCGACTGGTATGGAATCGTGGACGAAGCGGTTCGCTTGGGCGTGATGGCATTCATGATCGCCGGTGGCGAACCGTTTTTGCTGCCGGGCATTGCGAACCTGTTCCGCGACCATCCCGACCGGCTCTTCCTGGTCTTCACCAACGGGACGGCGTTGCGGCCCGGCGATTACGAGATATTGAGAAACTGCTCGAACACGGTGGTTGTGGTAAGCCTGGAGGGCGATCGCGATCTGACCGATCAGCGCAGGGGCCGCGGCGTCTACGAGAAGGCCCT
>JBEKCX010000356.1:0-3207 GCA_050014655.1 Occallatibacter sp.
CCGGCAAGGGTTCGCCGTCCAATGCGGTGACCACTCCGATCATGTCCATGACCTTGCCGCCTTCGCCGGCCGGCTTGGGCGCAATGCGCGTCACGTCAAGCTGTCCCTCTTCAAGGCCGAATGCCCGGAAGGTCAGCTTGCCTGCGTTGGCGAGGATCCTGTACTCGTCCGAGACCGGCACGCCGAAGACCTGCGGCTTGGTGATGACCAGAAAAGCCACCGGGTGGATGGGCGCCAGCGTGCCGGGAGAAAGAACCGGCCGTTGAACGCCCTTTTCTCCGCCTTTCTCGATGAATGTTCGCAGATTGGTGAAGTTGCCGAAGACCGGATCGTACCTGGCCGACTTGGCGCCGATGGGCGTGGGCTTGCCGACCTGCGCGATCACAACGCCAATCTGTCCTGCCGGCACCTGCACCCAGGGGTGCTTGGTCACCGTGGCGAACGGCTTGAACTTGAAGCGCACGCCAGGCATGAGAAGGTCGGCCTGGTAACCCGCTTCTCCTTGAAAAGCCAAGGGGTTGTCGCCGGGCAGCTTCCTGCCAAACCTCTTGCGCACCAGTCCGATCTGGGTGGGGCCAATGCTGTAGAACGACGCGAGGACGGTGGCAACCAGAACAACCGCCACCACGTACATCAAGAAAGACAACAAAGACCCACCTGTCGGCATCAGACCTCCAGCATCCGGCATCTCGAATCTCCTTCTTCAGCCTGATTTTCCTAGATTGTACCGCTCATGGGCCAGTTTCGATCAGCCGGGGAGAGCGTATGCGCATCCTTTCCAGTGATTCATAGGAACAGATGGCAGCAGAAGCGCCCCCAAAACATGACTGGAAGGGCGAGCAAGGCGCTTACCATAATCTCTGTATGCGCCTTTTTGTCGGGATACCTTTGGCGGCCGCGGTTATCGGCGAACTGGCGGCGACTGTGGCGCGGCTGCGATCGGACACGGACGGGCTGCGCTGGGCGGCTCCCGAGTCGTGGCACGTCACTTTGCAGTTTCTGGGCAATGCCGGCCGGGAAGAATGCGACTGCACGGTTGCGCGACTGCGCGAGCTGCGATTGCCGCCTGTCCCTATGCGGCTTGAAGGGCTGGGCTTCTTCGATCGGGCCGGGATACTTATGGTGGGCGTAAGGGTCACGCCCGAGCTGCTCTTGGTCGAGAGGAGTGTTACCGCGGCGACCCGGCTTTGCGGGTTCGTCCCCGAGACTCGTCCCTACCGGCCTCATATCACTCTGGCCCGCAGCAAGAGCAAAGGCCAAGGGCGGGGAATCCTCGAACTCAAAGCCAAGATCGGCCGTCAGCCAAGCTTCAGCGGGTTTGCCGCCGAGGAGTTTCTTCTGTACGAGAGCTTTCTCGGTCCCGCCGGTTCCCGCTACGAAATCCGCGAGCGCTTTTTGCTCGGCGGCCGGTAGACGCGGCCGGCGGCGCGGGCATTCCCAGGTCCCCAAATGCGAGGGACCTGGGGCACCCAGGGCTTCTGCTTGGATTACGAAATCTCATGGACAGAGCACTAGTGGCTGTTAGCGCTTGTAGCCGATCTTGCGCAGCAGATCGTGCCGCCAGGCGATGCCGTCCGGTCCTTCGACGCCTTTGGGCGACTCGCCGTCGATCACGCCCAGCACTCCCCGGCCCTGGCCGGATTCAGCGACAACGATCTCGACGGGATTGGCGGTGGCGCAGAATATCGAACAAACCTCGGGCACATTGCGAATCGCATTCAGCACATTGATGGGGTAAGCCGCGGCAAGAACGAGCACAAAAGTGTGCCCGCAGGCCAGCGCCTGGGCGTTCTTTACAGCAACCTCCTGAAGCGCCGGATCGTTCCCGTCGAAGCGCGTCAGGCAAGCTCCGGAACTCTCATTGAAGGCCAGGCCGAACCGGGCTTGCGGCGCTGTCGCAGCGACCGCTTCATACAGGTCTTCAACGGTCTTGATGAAGTGGGATTGACCAACAATGATGTTGGCATCGGCAGGGAATTCCATGCGAACCGACTTGATCTCGATCATAGCTGGGCCTCCGCCCGTGCCAACAGGATAACTCCGAGTCTCCAACTAGCGCAGGGATGGGGCAGGAACCCTGAGCATATCTTTCGCGGAACAGGACTATTCAAAGCCGTGCGCGAAGGAGGCAAAGCGCCGGGATTACCGTTTGTAGGTGCCCATCCACACCGCTTGCGACAGCACGTGCGGCTTCATGGCGAGTTCGAGTTCGCTCCTGGCGGCGCCGGCCTTCAGGTCGAGCCTTGCGTCGAGGGCGTAGAGCTTGAAGAAGTAGCGATGGGGCTTGCCTGGGGGCGGGCACGGGCCGCCATAACCGACGCGCTTGAAGTCGTTGCGGCCCTGGCGCGCGCCATTGTCGAGCACCTCGATCTTGGGCACGCCCTCCGGCAAGACCGTGGCTTTGGCGGGGATGTTCCAGACGATCCAATGTGTCCAGGTGCCGACGGGCGCATCGGGATCGTCCGCTATGAGGGCCAGCGATTGCGCCCCGGCGGGCACGTCCTCCCAGCTCAGCGCGGGCGAGAGGTCGGCGCCGTCGCAGGTGTACCTTTTGGGAATCTCTCCGCCGCTGGCAAATGCCGTTGATTTCAGCGCAAAGGACATCGCTCGGCCTCCTTGTAACTCGTAGTAACCGGATTTCACCGGGGCGGGAGCGGCGGCCTGGCAGGATGAGTCCGGTCCAGCGCCGCTGAATGGAATCAGCAGTGCCGCGCCGGTGAGAACCAGCAACGTGGATCGGCGCTTGCGCATGGTGCAACTCCAGCCCACAAAAGATTACCACCGCAGCGTTGTTCCTGAGGATGAAAACGGCTGCCAGTCGAGTTTGAGAGGACGGTGCGCGCCATGCGCCTATTCTTCGCGCAGCGCGTCCGCGGGATTGACGCGCAGCGCGCGCCTGGCCGGAACAATCAATGCCGCAATCGATGCAGAAATGACCGCGGCGGCTACCACCAGCAAGGTGATCGGATCGAACGGCTTCACGCCGTAGAGCAAGCTGCTCATCTCGCTTCCCACCAGCAGGGCCAGTCCCATTCCCAATAAGATGCCGGCCATCGTCAGCTTCAAGCCATCCTTGAGGACGGAGATGAAAACCGTTCCGCGCTGCGCTCCCATCGCCATGCGAACGCCGATCTCATGAGTCCGCCTGGAAACGAGATACGCTGTCACGCCATACAGCCCGACGGTGGTCAGCAGCAGCGCCAGCGC
>JBEKCX010000357.1:0-3205 GCA_050014655.1 Occallatibacter sp.
CTGCGTAACGCCGCACAGATGCACGCCGATGCCTAACTCCGCAAGCATGGCGGCCTTGGTCGCAAGCGCTTTGTCTGCCATCTCCGCTGTGGGCGCGTAGGCGACGTTCACGTGATTGGCGCGGTGGCGAGCCATGAATTGATTCTGGCTCACTCCATGAAAGACGGCGTGGACGATGGGCCATTGAGGCGTGGTCTCGCGCCAGCGGCGCGCCGTCTCGGCCGCGGGCAGGCTGACCACCGTGCCCCGGCCCAGGTCGGCGTGAAGCGCGCCGCCCTCAACGAATACGCGGCTCCAGACGATCTCGCCCGGCTTGCCGATGCCCTTCAGCGATCCGCCGCCGAGGGGGAAATACATGGCCGGCTGGCGCTCGCTGCTGGCCCCGGCATAACCGCCCACAAAGTGATTCGCCGGCGCCGCGCCGGAGATTTGCAGCAGCCAAACAAATGCGTCGAGATCCAGTCCATGGTAGTGCTCGCCCCAGCGAACGTCATGCAGCGTTGTCGATGGGTCGAGCCCCAGCGCACTCCAGCAGCGATTCGTAATCAGCGCATCCACACCGGCGCACTCGTCCACCTCGTTGAAGTGCGCCAGCGGCCCGCCTGGATAAAGCTCTGCATTCGTTCCTTCCGCATACACCGGAGGACGCTCCGCATTGTTCAGCATTCCCTCGGCCAGATCGGATGCGGCGGTGAGATCCTTCAATCCCTGCTGATACTGGATGCCGATAGCATCGCAACCAAACTCCTTTGCAATGCGCACCGCCGCGATATACATCTTGCATTGCTCGACGACCTGCTCCAGAGTCAGCTCGGTCGCTGCGTCCTTGCCTAACTCGAACCTAACCCCTTTGGCAACCAGCCACTTATAAACGCCCTCCGCTTCCGCCTGGCCCACCGTCCGCATCTTGGCAAACAACGCGGACTGGCTCAGGCGCTCCTTGTAGATGCCCGCCGGGTTCAGTAACTCGTCGTCGATGATGGCGTTGTACATGCCCATGCAGCCTTCGTCAAAGATACCCATAATTCCCTTGCGATGCTTCAGTTCGCCGGCCAGTTGGGCGCCCAGCCGAGCGTTTTCGGCGGGAAGTTTGCCCAGGTCGAGATCATGGACGTGCGAGCTATCGTGGCTGACTCTGCCCTCGCGCAGCCATTGGCAGAGCCCGACGAGAAAGTAATCGTCGGTAAACTCCTTGCTCCACAGCGAAGAAAACTGCTTGCCCGCTTTGATCAGCGATCCATTCAGGTTGAGCAGGCCCACCAACCCAGGCCATTGGCCCGACCAGTTGGCGACCGTCAGAATGGGCCCGCGATGGCTGCGCAGACCGGGCAGCACATGATGACTGTACTGCCACGCGGCGGTCGCGAAGACCAGCCGGGCCTCCGGATGGATCTTCATGAAGACATCCATCCCCATGCGCTGCGACGAGATGAAGCCGTGCTTCGCCGCCTCGTCGTAAGCATGGGCGCGGACCAGCTTGAAGCCCTGCGCCGCGAAGGCCGCCGTCAGCTTCTCTTCCATCTCCCGCTGCGCCGGCCAGCACTCCCGGTTGGCCGCAAGCCGCAGATCGCCGCTGGTTACCAGCAGTACTTCATCCGCCGCCGGCCTTGCCGCTTCACATCCCCGAGTCGCCATCTCCATCGTCTCCCTGCAACCGTTCTGTCTTCCATCAGGAAGAAATATACACCCACGGCCCGGAGGCCGACGCTGCCGCCCGAATCCGTTCCCCAGCTACAATAGGAACGTGAGCGGATCATCCCCACCCACGGCCCCTTCCGTGGGCTTCGTTTCTCTGGGCTGCCCCAAAAACCTCGTCGACTCCGAGGTCATGATGGGCCTGCTCGACCGCGCCGGCGCGCGCCTGACCGCCCGCCCCGAAGACGCCGAAATCCTCATCGTCAACACGTGCAGCTTCATCGACACCGCCAAGCAGGAGTCGGTCGATACCATCCTTGAAATGGCTCGCTACAAAGCCTCCGGCTCGGCCAAGCGCCTGATCGTCGCCGGCTGCCTCGTGGAGCGCTACCGCGACGAAATCCGGAAGAGCATCCCGGAGGTGGACGCCGTGGTCGGCACCGGCGAACTGGAGTCCATTATCGAGGCCGCGGGCCTGGCCCGGCCGCAGGCGGTTGCCGCTCTGTCTCCGTTCACCATTCTCAGCGGCAGCGGCCGCGCCGAAAGCCGCCCCGGCCAGGAATCACGCGCCGGAACGCATAAGCAGTCCTCGGAAACGCTCGCTTCGGTGAAGGGTACGGGCTTCAGCCTGTACACTGACCCTCCTAAGAATGAAAGGGCTTTAGCCCCTGGGGTAACCTCCAGGCCCGAAGGGCTCCTGCGCGAGCAACAGGGACGCTTCCGCCGCGATGATTGGCAGGGCGCAACGCATCTGTTGCCCACCTATCTCTACGACGAGTCCACGCCCCGCTTCCTCACCACTCCCAGGTCCTCGGCCTACATCAAGATCGCCGAGGGCTGCGACCACCCGTGCAGCTTTTGCGTCATCCCCAACCTGCGCGGCAAGTTCCGCTCGCGGCGCTTTGAGTCGGTTGCCGCCGAGGCCCGGCAGTTGGTCGCCCGCGGCGTCCGGGAGATCACCCTCATCGGCCAGGACACCACCTGCTACGGCGAAGACCTCGGCCTCAAGGACGGCCTGGCCACGCTGCTCGACGCGCTCGCCGCCATCGATGGCCTGCGCTGGCTGCGCTTCCTCTACGCCTATCCCAACCGCATCACCGGCCGCCTGATCGACACCATCGCCCGCCACGACAATATCTGCAAGTATCTCGACCTTCCGCTGCAGCACGCCTCGCCCGCCGTCCTCAAGCGCATGAAGCGCGGCGGCGGCCCAGAGATCTTCCTCAGAACGCTTGAGAAGGTCCGCGCCGCCGTCCCCGGCATCGCCCTGCGCACCACCTTCATCGCCGGCTTCCCCGGCGAGTCGCTCCGCGATTTTGCGATTCTGGAGGAGTTCATCGGGGAAGCAAAGTTCGACTGGCTGGGCGTCTTCGGCTACTCCGACGAGGAAGGCTCCGCCGCATTCTCGCTCGACGCCAAGGTTCCCCGGCGCATCATCGAGGCCCGTCAGCGCCGCCTGATGAAGCTCCAGAAGGCGATCAGCAAGCGCGCCAAGCAGCGGTGGGTGGGCCGCGAGTTAGTCCTGCTGGCCGAAGGCGAAAGCGAGGAGACGCCGCTCCTGTGGGAGGGC
>JBEKCX010000358.1:0-3198 GCA_050014655.1 Occallatibacter sp.
GCACCACATCGGCGAGCCTGGATTTCTGAAGCCATCGCGATCGATGGTGCACATCGGCGGCTGAGCGGAGGGTACGCTCTGTGTGCGAATGCCGGTTTGTCGTGCATCGTTTTACGCGTTTACGCGGCTCCGCTGTCGCAGTCTCAGCCTGGTATGACAGAATGCTATTGAGATTCCTACCATGGGCCCACGGATGACAAACGAGACCGAGCGCCGCATTCCGCTCGCGGATTTGCTTGTCTTCCACCAGTTGACGCGCTCGCTCACCTCGAGCTTCGACCTGGACGCTATCCTCCGCACCATTCTCGAATACATGGAACAGATCATCGAGGCGGAGCTGTGGACGCTGCTCATGCTGGACGAAACGACGCAGGAGCTTTATTACGCGATCGCCGCGGGCGGAGAGCAGGAGGCGCTCCGCGGCCTGCGCGTCAAGGTGGGCGAAGGCGTGGCCGGCTGGGTGGCGCAGCACGGCGAGACGCTCATCGTTCCCGAGTCGGAGCACGATCCGCGGCTCGCATCCGACGGGGCGGTCAAGGGGCAAAAGGTGCGCTCGGTGATCGCCATGCCCTTGCGCGGGCGCAAGGGAACCCACGGCGTGATCGAGATCTTCAACCCGCGCGCCGATCAGATGACGGATTACACCATTGCCTTCCTGCACGTTCTGGCCGACCACGCCGCCATCGCCATTGAGAATGCGCGCGACGTGGCCCGCATCCAGCAACTGAGCATTACCGACGATTGCACGGGCCTCTATAACGCCCGCCATCTCTACGATGTGCTGGGCCGGGAGCTGGAGCGATGCGGCCGCGCCGGGCTGCCCGTGAGCCTGGCGTTCCTCGATCTGGATCACTTCAAGCTGGTCAACGATGCGCATGGCCACCTGGTGGGCAGCGAGCTGCTGGGCCGCACCGGCCAGCGCCTGCGGGAGTTGAGCCGCCAGCAGGACCTTTGCTTCCGTTACGGCGGAGACGAGTTCGCAATCCTCTTGCCGGGGACCAGCGCCAAGGCCGCACTGGCCCACAGCACCAAATTGCTCCGCTCCCTGATGGAGACCCGCTTCCAAATGACGGGCGGGCTCAGCCTGAGCGTGAGCGCCAGCGTGGGCCTGGCCACTAGCCCCGCCGACGGCGTCGCCGTCCACGCCATCATCGGCGCCGCCGATACCCGCATGTACGCGGTGAAGACCAATGGCCGCGGCAAGGTGTGGGGAGCATAGGCTTTATTCGCCCTTCCCGCAATTCACGTTCCTTGCCAAACGCGGCAAAGATTCGGAAATTAAGCGAATTGTCACACTCCATTCAAGGTCGGCGGGTAGACTTGCGTTCGTGTCTCACCACGAGGCGCAGGAGACAAACTCCATGGCAACGCCGCCCACCCCACCCAGTCAATTCTGCATCCGGCAGATGACCTTCGACGATATTCCAGCGGTCATCCAGTTGCAACTGAACGCCTTTCCGGGCCAGGCGCCCTGGCGCCCCGAGCAGTTGGAGCGTCACCTCGAGGTCTTTCCCGAAGGCCAGTTGGTAGCCGCGGACCCGGCCGGCCGCATTCTGGGTTCAGCCAGCTCGCTGCTCATCGACTGGGACGACTACGCGGAGTCGGCCAACTGGTCGGCCATCACCGGCGAGGGCACATTCGATACCCACAACGCGCTCGGTAAGACGCTGTATGGTGCCGACATGGGCGTGGACCCGGAGGCCCGCCAGCAGGGCATCGGCACGGCCCTCTACGAGGCGCGCAAGGACTGGATCCGGGAGCGCGGCATCAAGCGGCTGCTCACCGGTGGGCGCATTCCCGGCTACGCCGCCGTCGCCGGCCGGATGACGGCCAAGGAGTACGTGGCCGAGGTGGTGGACGGCAAGCGAAGGGATTCCGCGCTCACCTTCCAACTTGAAAACGGCCTCGTGGTCCTGGATGTGGTCCCCGGCTACATGCCGGACTCTGAATCCCACGGTTTCGCCACCGTGCTTGAGTGGCTCAACCCGGAGTACACCTCCTCCGTCAGCCTGCAGGCCAGCCTGCAGCACGCGGCCCTGGAGCAGGCCGCCGCCGAGGCCATGCGCGGTACTCCACGGCCCCGCCGCGTGCGCATCGCCGCCGTCCAGTATCTGCTGCGCCCCATTGCCTGCTTTGAGGACTTTGCCCACCAGGTCGAGTTCTTCGTCCACAGCGCCAAGGACTACAAGGCTCACTTCATTCTCTTCCCCGAGTTCTTCACCATGCAGTTGCTCAGCTACATCAATGAGCCCGCTCCGGCCCTCGCCGTGCGCCGCCTGGCCCGCCTGGCCCCAGCGTACGAATCGCTCTTCATGCGCCTGGCCAAAGAGACCGGCATCTACATCATCGGTGGAACCCATCCTGTCTTCCAGAGGGGCAAGGTCTTCAACGCCGCCCACCTTTTCACCCCCAACGGCCAGGTCTTCCGCCAGAAGAAGGTTCACCTCACCCCCACCGAGAGCGGCCCTTACCAGCTCAGCCGCGGCCACGGCCTCTACCTCTTCCACACCGACTTCGGAAACATCGCGATCCTCATCTGCTACGACATCGAATTCCCCGAGGTTGCCAGGGTCATGGCCGAGGCCGGCGCCGAGATTCTCTTCGTCCCCTCCTGCACCGACGGCCGCGAGGGTTTCTGCCGGGTCCGCTACTGCGCCCAGGCCCGCGCCATCGAAAACCAGATCTACGTGGCCGTCACCGGCACGGTGGGCAATCTCCCATTTGTGCCTTACATGGCCGCCAACTACGGACAGGCCGCCATCCTCACCCCCTCGGACTACTTCTTCGCCCGCGACGGCATCGCCGCCGAAGGCACCATCAACCAGGAGCAGATGATCTTCGCCGATGTGGATCTGGACCTGCTGGACGAGCAGCGCGTCAATGGCAGCGTCATCCCCTTGCAGGACCTTATCAAGGACGCCTACGACAACGTCGTCCACTTCTCCGACTACAAAGGCCAGAAGCTGGTGGAGGCAGCGGAGCAGAATGAGGTTGTCTTGGCAAAATAGAGACGCCTGAACCTCTTGCAAAATTCCATTGAGACTGCAAAGAGTGTCAGGGCACGACTTCAGTCGTGCCGCAAATGGCCAAATTAGATTCCGGCGTTAGCTCCTTCGGCACGACAGAAGTCGTGCCCGGACACTCTTTGCAGTCTCAATGGAAATTTGCAAGAGGTTCAGGCGTCTCTATTTTTCCAAG
>JBEKCX010000359.1:0-3183 GCA_050014655.1 Occallatibacter sp.
CCCCGGTCGTTCTGGATGATCATGACCAGATCCACGCCTTCGACGCCGATCTGCAATCCCCAGCTGCCGCCGGTAATGGAAAAGAACGCCGGTGCGCTCCAGCCGTCCGCGGTCCGGCAGGTGGCAACGCCTCTGCCATTCTCCGCGCCAAAGACAAAGCCGCCCTTGAGCATATGCGGCACCACGGCTATGCACTTTGCGTGTTCCAGAACTTCCTCAGGAATGCCCTTGTCCGGCGCCGACATGATCTCGTGCAGCACCGCGCCCGCATGGTCCAACCGGTCAACCGTTGCTTCGCGACCGGATGCTGCCCAGCCCATGCTCGACATACCGAGTATGGCCGCAAACGTCATAAGTTTCTTCATGCATCTCACCTTTTCTACCCATGCGCAGCGTCACTTGCTGGATGCGCATTGAGGCGCACAAGGTATCTCTCACACTAGGGGCAGGCGCTGTCGCTGTCTGAGCAAGAACGCTCAGCAGACCATCGGCGCAATGCCGGGCGAGTTTGTCTTTGAGAACAATTTCCAATAGCGTGCAAAAAAAGACAGACCGCCCCTGTGTCATTTCGGTCGTTTTGCACAGAGTCGACCAGGAAATCCCGGCAGCCCTGTACTGAATTGAACAGTCTGGACGCCTAGCCAATGGCATACTCGGTCCGATTCCTTGAGCAACGCACCTGAGGGGGTAAGAGATGCCCGGTAAGCTTGCGGCACTCCTCATCGTCGACGACGAGCCTGCGATTCGAACGTCCATTTCGCAGGCGCTCACCGAAATCGGGTACAGGGTGCGATCCGCCGAAGACGGCCTTGCCGCCTTGCGCGAGATACAGACTGAAGTTCCCGATCTGCTCCTTTCCGATCTCAATATGCCGGGAATGTCCGGCTTCGAACTGCTCTCGGTGGTGCGCCGCCGCTTTCCCGCCATCCGGACGATCGCCATGAGCGGTGCGTTCTCCGGCAACGAGGTGCCCTCCGGAGTTGCCGCCGACAGGTTCCACCAAAAGGGCAGCAGCATTGCCGCCCTGGTGCGCATCATGGAAACACTTTCCCAATTGGAGCGGCCTGCTCACCAGCCCGCGAGCCTGGATGCGTCCGTTACCGTCACCTGCCCGGAGTGCCTGCGAACCTTTCCCCAGACTCTCGGCGACGGCGGCTCGGAGCGCAAGACAGGTTGCATCTACTGCCGCAGTTCGATTCACTCCGTGGCCGCGCAGCCGGCGGAGCGGATGCCTCCGCAGCCTGTCCAGCCGAAGGCCCCGGCGGCAATACCCTTTCAGCGGAGCGCGTCCAACTCCAGATACTGAAACCAGCTATGGAAAGAGCGTGAACGATGCGTACCATCGCCGAACTGAATATGCTTATGCGCGCGCAAACTGAACTGCCCGACGGACTCAATCTAACGACAGAAGAGTTTCGCGAGGGCTGGGACTTTGTGCGGAAAGTCAACGCTCAGCGGCTGGAGAAGAAGATACTGACGCGAGGATGGAGTTTCATCCGGATTGCCGATGAATCGCTGCGAAGCGGCGTTGGAGATACGTCGCAGGAGGCGATCGCCAGCGCGCTCAAGCTGGCTCTTCGCCGCATAAGTACGGACTCCAATGCAGCGCAAGTGGAGCATATCGAGTTGACCCAGTATCCGTGGTTCTTTCTGGCCAGGGTCAAAGTCTATCCGTTCCGAATTCAGCAAGGCGCGGCGCTGTCGGCGGCCGATGAATCCTTGCCTGCTCCCATCTCTCCCCGCCAGAGGCGCCTGCCACCCCATGCAGCCGCCCTGTACCCGCACTTCGGCAGCGCCATGCCCCAACTTAGGCAGATGCTGATCTCATCCAGAACGGCTCAGGTTGGGCAGCAATGACCATCGCGTAAATGGCGATCATTCTATAACTCTTTCATGGAGCCTTACGCGTCTATTGAGAGCTTGTCCTCCGCCGCGCCCGGCCGCGGCGCAATTCTCAATCAAGGCCGCACATGAAACTTTCCGATTTCCGCGCCGGCCGCTGTAAAATCCGGCAAGTCCAGGAGTGGCCGGAGGCCTGCGCGGTCCATGCTGCGTGTGGTCTCAATAGCTCAGATAAATGCAATTTGAACCGCTACTCTCAATGACGTTGGAGAAAGAAGAGAACGCTCCGACAATTGCGAGGAGAGTCATGAACAAGGATCGAGTGAAGGGCATGATAGACGAAGTTGCGGGAAGCGCCAAGCGGAAGGCCGGCAGGCTGACGGGCAATACCCAACTGAAGGTTGAGGGCATGGTTCAGCAAGCCAAGGGCAAGGCCGAAGGCGCCTGGGGAAAGGCAAAGGATGCGGTTTGCGATGCCATTGAGGGTGCCGACGTACACCTTAATGCTCACGTGAAACTGGGATTGAAGAATTCAGCGGCGGATGCCGAGTGCAGAAAGTGTAAGTAGGTATTCTTGCCGCGCCCTGACTCTGACGGAGATGAACGGAAGCCGGTAGCCCCGCTGTCTCCATCCCAGTGGATTCGATCGCTGTTGAAATCGATCGGCCCCGGCGTTATTACCGGGGCTGCGGACGATGATCCATCGGGCATCGCCACATATTCCATTGCCGGCGCGCAGCTCGGAACCAAACTCCTGTGGACCGCTCTCATCACCTGGCCGCTTATGGCCGCGGTTCAAATGATGTGTGCCCGCATCGGCAAGGTGACGGGCCAAGGCCTGGCCGGGAATTTCAAGAAACTGTTTCCAAGGTGGATACTGCTCGCCTTCGTGATCGCCCTTCTGGCCGCCAACACAATTAACATTGCGGCGGACCTCGCCGGCATGGAGGATGCGGCCGCCATGCTTTCGGGGATCAATTCCCACTGGTTTGTGGTGGTGTTTGCGCTGCTCATTTCGTGGGCAACGATCCGGCTTCGTTATCAGCAGATCGCGAGCGTTCTCAAGTGGCTGGTCCTTGTGCTTTTCGCGTACCCCATTACCGCGTTTGTGGTGGGGGCCGATTGGGGCCAGGTGCTGCGCGACACACTCGTTCCGTCGATGCCGCACAGCAGAGGCGAATGGGCGACGCTGGTCGCGATACTCGGCACCACCATCAGCCCGTATCTGTTCTTCTGGCAAGCGAGTGAAGAGGTTGAAGAAGAGAAGTCGGCAGGCCAGAGTACCCTTGCTCTGCGCAGGGGAGCGACACCCCAGGAGCTTGATCTGAGAAACATCGATGT
>JBEKCX010000360.1:0-3166 GCA_050014655.1 Occallatibacter sp.
GACCGGCAACCAGGACGCCCGGAAATGGCCGCGATGCCCGGCCCCCGGCCTGACCAACAACCGAGGGTGCCCCCGGTCCCGAAGACGATGTCATCCCCCACCAAGGGTGCCCCCGGTCCCGAAGACGATGTCATCCCCCACCAAGGGTGCCCCCGGTCCCTCGTCCGCCGCGGCGGAGGGACCGGGGATGGAAGACTCAGATTCCACTGCCGGCGGATTAGCAATTGGAGGGGTGCCCCATCCATTCCGCGGTCTCATCGCGCAATGGGTGGGAGACCCCTGACCCCTGACCCCTGACCACTGACCGCTGACACTGGTCGCTGATCCCTCGCGCCTTCCCCGCCAAGTGCGATATGCTCTTTGAGGACTCGCTCCGGGACCGCGGCTGCACCGCCAGCCGCTCGATAGCCTTCGACGGCGGTCGCGTCGAGACGCCTTTACAGTGAATCCGAACGGAGATCATCTCGAATTTATGCAAGAACCCGCACGAATTGCCATCGATCTGGGCGCTGAAAGCTGCCGCGTCTCCCTGCTCCGCTGGAAGGATGGAACGCCGGCGATCGACCTTGTCCATCGCATTCCCAATGGTCCCGTCCATCGCGGAATGTCGCTTCACTGGCCGATCGAGACCATCCTCGCCGGTCTCGAAGAGGGCCTCCGCAAAGCCGCGGAGCAGGCGCCTGAGGGCATTGCCTCTGTCGCCGTCGACGGCTGGTCGGTGGACTACGCGCGCCTGGCCCCCGATGGCAAGCTCCTGCGTGAGCCCTTCTGCTACCGCGACGAGCGCACCGTCCCCACCAAGGACGCTGCAGACGCCATTCTCTCGCCCAGAAAGATCTATGAGCGCACCGGCGTGCTCCCCCACCGCATCAACACCGTCTACCAGTTGATGGCCGACCCCAAGGAGCGTATAGACGCCAGTGCTCCCTGGGTCATGCTGCCCGAGTACGTCCTCTACTGGCTGGGCGGCCGCCGCGTGGCCGAGTACACCAACGCCACCCACACCGGCCTCGTCGATCTCAAGACCGGCGACTGGGACCGGGAACTCTTCGGCATGCTCGGTATTCCGTCAGAGGCCGCTCCGCCGATCGTCCGCGCCGGAGCCATCCTAGGCACTGTGCAGGGTCCCCTGGCCGCGCTCGACGCCTTCCGCGAGACCCAGATCGTCGCCGGCGCCTGCCACGACACCGCCGCCGCCATCGCCGGCATTCCCACCAGCCTCGCCTCCACCGCCTACATCTCCTCCGGAACCTGGTCCCTGGTGGGCACGCTCACCAACGCGCCCGTCACCACCCAGGAAGCTCTCGACGCCCGCTACACCAACCTCGGCGCCGCCACCGGAGACCTCTGCTTCCACACCCTGGTCAACGGCATGTGGCTGCTCAAGCAGTGCATGGTTGCCTGGAGCAATGAGGGCCGCGTCTGGGATATTGAAGACCTGGTCGCCCATGCCGCGAGTTCCAGCTTTCCCGGCACGATCAACGTGGACGCCGAGCCCCTGCTGCTCGACTCCGACATGCCTGAGCGCATCAACCATCAGTTGTGGCGCCGCCGCTGGGCCACCATCCCCGACGTGGCCGGCAACGAGCCCGTCTTTGCCCGCGTCATCTTCGAGAGCCTCGCCGAGCGCTACGCCTCGGCGCTCGCCAGCCTGGAGCAGATGCTCGGCCGCAAGCTCGAGCGCATCCACATCCTCGGCGGCGGCGGCCGCAACAAGCTGCTCACCGAACTTACTGCCCAGCGCACCGGCCTGCCCGTCGAAACCGGCCAGACGGAAAGCTCCATCATCGGAAACCTGGCCGTGCAACTGGCCGCCAGCGAGGCCAACGGCCAGCCCCTCAGCGCCGAATCCGTGCGCAAATGGGCCGCGCTGCTCTGCCAGGGTTCAACCCTCAAATAGGCATCCCGCCGCCTCCGCGTTTTTGCCCTTGCGCCAGGGTGGGCGGCGGCTGGCCAGCCTACGGTTCACCGGTGACTCGCTAGCAGTTCGAGCCGAGCACGCTCCAAGCTGTAGCTGGCGCCCTATTCCTGACATCCGATTTATCAGTGGTTCTCCGAATCATCGCTGCCCAAGAGGCATAAGCGATCGTTCCCGACACCCCATGCGATTCGCGGCTTGTCGCCGCGATCTCGTGTCCGCCGAAGTTACGGATTGTCTCCTATTCAGCAAACTGAATTAACGGGTCAACGGGTAATCTAGGAATGCAGTTGTGTCTACCTCCACCGGCTCACCATTCAGCGTAAACGGCCTGTAAGTCCAGTTCCTCACAGCGTCCAGCGAGACCTGCCGCATCTCCTGAGTGCCACCGACTACGCGCAGGTTTGAAACATGCCCATCCGTATGGATCCGCAGCGCTATGATGACGAATCCAGCCAAATGTGTAGACCTGTGTTCGCCAGGGTACATAAAGTCATATCCGGGGTAAGGATGGTGCAGGAGCCGCCGACTTGTTTCTCTTGCATCCAGCGTGATCACCTTCGGTGGTGGAACCGCATCCGCTGGTGGCGTAAACTGTGCATCGTCGATGGAACTGAATGACTCAATCTTCTCAAGCTTCGCAGTGAGCGTGGGTTTTTGATCCGCGACCGAGGCCACGTACTCTTCGACTGCCTGGGGCAAATAGCAATCCTGAAACTTGATGATGCTGTTGCGGACGTACCTCGAATTCCGACTGTTGGAAGCCTGAATACGCAGGATCGGGGAGTGCTCGTCCGTGCAATAGGTCTCATTTGAGGCTGATCCCTTCAAGAAGAAGGCTTGTATCGCCGTGGCCGGTTTCGGGGGTTGCGATACCACTACGCAAACAAGCTTTGCGCCGCCAGCTGAAGGTTCACCCATCTGGAGTTTTGCAGCATTTATCGAATCCTCATCCATTGGAATCGGATGGATAAACTGATCCGCGATCTCCGTCAGTTCAGACGGTGCGCTATCCGGACTGCCGGTGCGCCGGATGCCGGCGCGGGTCAGGTACTCGACCTGATTGAAATTGCTGGTTGCGAAGATTCTCTTGTACTTGTCCGGTCCCGCCCAAAGCTCCTCAAACGTTCCTTGCAATAAAGGGCGGCCGTGCCCGTCCTTGGACTCGAAACTGATTTTGATGTGCCACGGCGCCAAGTTTGGTCTTGCGAGCCCGTTGGTATGCGCCTCCGCCAAAAGCAAATCCTT
>JBEKCX010000361.1:0-3163 GCA_050014655.1 Occallatibacter sp.
CAACTCCGTCCACTCCGGCGGCATAGAAAGTCGTCTGGTTGCCGGGAGTTCCGATGCGGATTACGCCGTTGTCGCTGTACACTCCCCAATTGCCAATATCGATGTTGTAGCTATTTCCGCTAGCGTTGTCTATTCCAGCATTGAATCCGATGCCGATGTTGTTTTCCCCAGTGGTGTTTTCAAAAAGCGACTGGGTACCGCAGGCCGTGTTGTAGAAGCCGGTGGTGTTGCTATAGAGCGCATAGTAACCGTCGGCTGTATTGCCCATGCCGCTGGTGTTGGCATAGAGCGAATAGCCGCCGGTGGCCGTGTTGCCGTTGCCGGTGGCGTTTGAATAGAACGAATAGACGCCGGTGGCCGTGTTGTGTTGGCCGGTGGTGTTTGCAAAGAACGAATAGGCGCCAAAGGCTGTGTTACCGAAGCCGGAGGTGTTGTCTTGGAGCGATTCGAAACCGACGGCCGTGTTCTGGCTGCCGGTAGTGTTGTAATAGAGCGACCAGGCGCCCTCGGCCGTGTTGTAGCTGCCGGCAGAGTTTTGAGTGAGAGAGCCCTCGCCGAAGGCCGAGTTAAAGCTTCCGGTGGTGTTCCAATAGAGCGGGTCGTAACCGAAGGCCGAGTTGCCGGTTCCAGAGGTATCGCTATTGAGCGCCCCGGCACCATATTTCGTGTTTTGCGCCTGGGCGGCCATGCTGCCGATCGTTCCCAAACACACCGCAAGAATTGCTATACCGATGTTCTTCATCGAACCGATTCTCCTTCTTCCCGAGGGTAGTTTCTGTCGCGGGCCAAACGGAGCCGCCGTTCCGAGCCGCATCCGGGCGCGACCGTGGCTGAGGACGTCGCACATGGCAAGCAGGCGCAAGAAACCAGCCTGTCAATAGCACAAAAGTGGAATTTATCAAATTGTAATATGAAACTTGAGCTGCGAAGCAGGAATGCAGCAGGAAAATGTTCCGGCGGGCGTCGGGCGGGGAGTGCCCCAGGTCTCCTCTATGGCGGCGGAGAGACCTGGGATTCGGTTCAGTGTCAACCTACTGATTTCACTTTAGTTACCCGCGGCCAGAGCTTGACGAGGGGGCTGCTTTAACCTTCCCGCCTGCCGGGGGTCTCGCGCGAGGGGCGCGCGGACGCGTCTCCGTTGGCTTCGGAAACCAGCGTGATGGCCTGAAGTATCAACTGCGCATTCCGGTTCGATACGCCGATGGTTGCGATGGCCAGCCCGCCGGTCCACACGACCAGCCCAACGAAGGTGGCGATGTAAAGCAGCCTCATGTCCTGCAGGTTGATCATGCCGAGCGCGGCATTGCCGCCGCCCAGAACAATAAACACGACGGCGATGATCTTCATCCACTTCTGCCGACGATCCACAGAGTCCAGCGACTTGCGAAGAATGGTTTCATACGCTTCTGTCATGGAATTCACCCTTTCCCTTCGGTTGCGCTGCGTAAACATTTCAGGCCGTATGCGAGCCGCGACTTGACGGTACCCGCGCTCAATTGCAGGATGGCGGCGACTTCCTGGATGGTTAGGTCTTCCAGATAGTGAAGGTCCAGCACCGCGCGGCTGGCCGGCGAGACCCGGTCGAGAAGCGCGTGCAGTTCGGCCACCAGGATCGCCGCGTCATCCTCCTGGCCGGCGAAGAGGTCGTCTACTTCGACGCCGTCGTCGTGCCGCTCCTCCCAAAGGTGCTTGCGGCGGAGAAACGCGAACGAGGCGCGGGTGGAGATGCGGTAGGCCCAGGCGCGAAAGAACCTGGGCTCATCGAGCGAGCGCAGATGGCGGCAAATCTGGAGGAAGACATCCTGCAAGACATCGCCCGCTCCCTGCTCACCGACCATGCGGCGGATGTAGCGAAGCAGGACCGCCTGCACTCCGCGCAACAATTCCTCGAGCGCCTCCCTGTCGCCGCATTGGGAGCGGAGAACCAAGAGCGTCTCATGTGTGGAACTGTCCACGAATGCCCTCCACTAGCTGAGAGGCGGCTGGGGGCCAAGATGTTCGATCGGCCATCGAACAATCTCGATGCTCATTTGGAATGCGCGGCTGCCGATCCGCAAGAGCCGGCCGTCAAATTCAGGATGAGTCCCGCGCCTCGCCGATGGCGCGGCTGGTCTCAACGCGCGAGGCTCTCAGCAGGCGCGCAATCTGCTTGATATGAAGCTGCACGGCATAGGCGCGCAGAATCTCGGCCTGCGAGAACTCGATGCCCGTGGGCCGCGCGGCGGTCATGCGGGCTTCGAGCTGGGCGATGTCCTCTTCGAGATTCATGGGCGGCGGCACGTGGAAGCGCCAATCGCGAATGCAGCCCGCCACGTGGCGGAAGCCGGCGCGAATATCAGCGGTCAGTTGTCCCAGGGCAGGCTCAAGTTGCCGCGCGTAGCCAAACTCGTTGGTGTCTTTGACTGAGAACTCCAGCGCCACCAGGGCGTCAAAGACCGAGCGGCCAAACTGCGAGAGGGTTCCCAGCCCCTCGCGCCAGCCTGGGCCGCCGGAGGGCTCGTTGCGCGCGGCCTCCAGCAGTTGGTTGTTGGCGCGCAGCATGGCCAGCGCATCGTTGCGCAGCGCGGGCAGGTTGTCGGCGGGCGCGCCGCGAAAGCCCTCGAGGATGGCATCGAAGAATGCGCCCAGCGCCTCATACTCCCGCGCCAGGCCATCGCGCAGACGCAGGCGGGCGCGGTCGGGCAACACCAGCGTGGTGACGGCCAGCGCCACCACAATGCCCAGCACCACCTCGACCACGCGGTCCAGCGCCAGCTCCCAGCGCGGACCCGGCTTCTGCACCAGCATGACGATGGCGATGGTAACCCCGGCCAGCCGCGAGCTTGTCCGCAGCCCCAGCAATCCGCAGACAACCACCGCCGTGAGCACGGCCAGAACAAAGTTCCACGGAAGCGCGCCGAAGAGCGAAAACGAAAAGCCCAGCACGGCGCCGATCAGCGTGCCCAGAATGCGATTGCGCGAGGCGCTGACGGTTGCGCCCATATTGGATTGGAGGACGATGATGGCGCTGATCGAGCCCCAGTAGCCGTCGTGCAGGCCAAAGCGCAGCGCCAGTGCCCAGCAGAGGCCGGCGGCCAGCGCGGTCTTGGCGGCGTGGATGAGAAGCCGCTGCCGCTCCCAGGAAAGAGAAACTGGGCGCTGCTTCCGCTCCACGCGCGGATTG
>JBEKCX010000362.1:0-3129 GCA_050014655.1 Occallatibacter sp.
CCTCGGCCTCGCCGGCGCTGGTGCGGCCCATCGAGTGGGGCGCCGACATCGTAGTCAACTCGGCCACCAAGTTTCTCGGCGGCCACGGCACCACCATCGGCGGCGTGATTGTGGATGCGGGCAAATTCGACTGGGCCGCCTCCGGGCGCTTCAAGGGCTTCACCGAGCCGGACCCGTCCTATCACGGCCTTTCTTATACCGAGGCCTTCGGTCCGCTGGCGTTCATCCTCAAAGCGCGCGTGCAGGGGTTGCGCGACACCGGCGCGGCGCTTTCGCCCTTCAATGCGTTTCTCCTGCTGCAAGGGATTGAGACCCTGCACCTGCGCCTGGAGCGCCACAGCCAGAACGCGCTGGCGGTGGCCAAGCACCTGGAGAAGCATCCCGGCGTGGAGTGGGTCAACTATCCCGGTCTGGAATCCAGCCCCTACTTTAAGCGGGCGCAGAAGTATCTGCCGAACGGCAAGGGGGGACTGGTCGCCTTTGGAATCAAGGGCGGCTACGAGGCGGGGAAGACGCTGATCGACTCTCTGGAGCTATTCTCGCTGGTGGCCAACATCGGCGACGCCAAGTCACTGGTGATCCATCCGGCCTCGACCACCCACCAGCAGCTATCGGTGGAGGAGCAGGCCACGACCGGCGTCACTCCCGAACTGGTGCGGCTGTCGGTGGGCATCGAGGATATTCGCGACATCCTGGCCGATTTGGACCAGGCGATCCAGACTGCGAACGGGCATTCCTTCCTGGGGGCAGCGGCAATTGCGGGTCATGCTGCACAATAAATGTGATGACTGAAACCGGAACCCCGGCCTTGGCCGGGCCTCAAGTAAGGGCGACCGGGACGAAAGTTCTGGAGCCAACCTACGAAGGGGACTATGTACTCGACGAGCACCTGTTGTTGGAGTGCGGCCGCACACTGGCCGGCGTAACGCTGCATTATGCGGTGTATGGCCGGCTGAATGCGGCGCGCGACAACGCGGTACTGGTGTGCCATGCGCTCTCCGGCTCGGCGCTGGTGGGTTCCTGGTGGCCTGAGATCTTTGCGCCGGGCGCGGTCTTGTCGCTGGAGCGCGACTTTGTCATCTGCATCAACATGCTGGGCTCCTGTTACGGCTCCACGGGGCCCGGCTCGGTGGACCCGGAAACGGGCCAGACGTATGGCCCGGACTTTCCCCTGGTTTCGATCCGCGACAATGTGCGGGCCCAGGCACGCCTGCTGGATTCCATGGGCATCCGGCGGCTGCGGCTGGTTCTGGGCGGCTCCATCGGAGCCATGCAGGCTCTGGATTGGGCCATTCTCGATCCCGAGCGCGTGGAGCGGGGGCTGATCATTGGCGTCGCGCCGATTTCGGCCATGGCGCTGGCGCTCAATCACTTGCAGCGCCAGGCCATTCTGCACGACCCGGAGTGGGCAGGCGGCCGCTATCTGCCGCAGCGTCCTCCGCGGCGAGGGCTGGCCCTGGCCCGCCAGATCGGCATGCTCAGCTACAAGTCCGCGGCGCTCTTCGAGGAGCGCTTTGGGCGCAATCCCAACCGCAACGGCGAGGATCCCTGGGGGCTCGACGACCAGGGCGGAGGCCTCATTGGCGGGCGTTTCGACATAGCCGGCTATCTGGACTACCAGGGGCAGCGATTCATCGACCGCTTCGACGCCAATGCCTACCTGGCCCTGCTGCGCACCATGGATACCTGGGATCCGCAGCGCGGATTCCCCTCGGCAACTGAGGCCTTCAGCCGCATCCGCGCCCGCCTCAGCTTTGTCGGCATCAGCTCGGATTGGCTCTTTCCGGCCCAGGAGGTGCGCCGCTTTGCCGAAGTAATTCGCGGCGCCGGGGTGCAGGCCGACTACCGGGAGATGGTGAGCGACCATGGCCACGACGCCTTCCTGGCCGAACAGGCCGCTCTGGTGCGGCTGCTCCAATGAGCGGGCCGCCTGCCCCTGAATGGAAATCCAGGAACAGTTTTTCCCGCTTCGGTGTCTAAGCCGATATGCGCTGCAACGATCGGCAATCCGCGGGAATCGGGATGCGGCCGGCCGGGAGGGCTGTCCTTCATCCCGAAAACAACGGTTCTGCCGGCAGGCGAAGACTTGGGACTTGGCGTCAGCCGGGCGCCGAGGGGGTGGCGCGGCGCGACTTTCCGGCCATTTGTTATTTTCCTTCACTTCTTTGCTTGTCACGGAGGCTAGGGCTTTCTATAATCCTTCCAACACCGCATTGGGAGCCGTGGTACGGTTTGGCCATGCCTCGGTACTCAACCGCCTGACTGAACGGTTGCAAACTCCGCGAGCGAGTGCTTGAATATCGATCTCCATTTCGGCAATTCCCAGGAGCACTGAATGAAAAAGTTTGTCTTTGCGTCTGTGATGGCATTGGCGAGCATTAGCCTCGTTTCCGCGCCCACACTGCGAGCCCAGGATTCGGACCAGATCACCATCAAGGATCCGGCCGAGTTCAACGCTTATCAAATGGCATTCACACAGAGCGATCCCAAGGCCAAAGCCGCGGCCCTGGAGACCTTTCTGCAAAACTATCCGCAGAGCGTGGTCAAGAGCGGCGTCCTCGACCTGCTGCTGGATACCTACCAGCAACTGAACGACCCTGACCACCAGCTCAGCGTCGCCGTCCGCCTGCTCCAGATTGATCCCAACAACATGAAGGCGATCTTCATTTCGGTACTGATCAAGAAGAATCAGTGCCAACGGACCCAGGATGCGCAGACCTGCGACGATGCCGCGGCGCTGGCCAGCAAGGGACTCTCGACGCCCAAGCCTGCCAAGACCTCCGACGCCGAGTGGAAGACCCAGACCGGCGCGGTCTATCCGATCTTTCACTCGGCCAAAGCTCTGGATGACATCCTCTCCAAGAAGGACGTCAAGGCCGGCGTCGACGAGTACAAGCAGGAGTTGATGCTGTTTACCCCCGATCAGACCAAGGGCGGCCCTGGATTGGTTGACACGCTGAACCTCGCCGAAGCCTATGTCAAGGAGACTCCTCCGGACGCGGTGAGCGCGGTGTGGTTTTACGCCCGCGCGCTCAACTTTGCGCCCGCCAACTTCAAGCCCCAAATCGAAAAGAAGCTCGATTACTGGTACAACAAGTACCACGGCGGGCTGGATGGACTGGACGACCT
>JBEKCX010000363.1:0-3124 GCA_050014655.1 Occallatibacter sp.
ACTTTGCCCAGGCCGCCTGGCACAACTTCGGGCCTGTCCAGTTCGAAGATCAGCTCACGGTGCTTGATGCAATGCTGGCCCGGTATCCGCAACTGGACTCGAAGCGCCTGGGCTGGTGGGGCTGGAGCTGGGGCGGCAGCTTCACGCTCTATGCGCTGTCGCACTCGGATCGCTTTCGCGCCGGCGTCGCCGTTGCCCCGGTAACCGACTGGCGCAACTACGACTCGATCTATACCGAGCGCTATCTGGGCCAGCCCGCCGACTTTGCCTCCGGTTACCGCGACTTCTCGCCCATCAACTCAGCGGCCAATCTTAAGGGGCGTCTGCTCGTGGCGCAGGGAACGGGCGACGACAATGTGCACATGGAGAATATGGTCCAGTATGTGCAGAAGCTGATTGAAGCCGGAATTCCCTATGACCTGCAGGTTTATCCGCGCAAAACCCACTCCATCACCGGCCCGGATGTGCGCACGCATCTCTACAACCGCATACTGGCCCACTTCGAGCAGTATCTGAAGCCGCCGGCGCAATGAGCCGGAGCTGCTAGCGAGGAAGTTACTTCAACAGCGTCACACCCGCGTCTTTCCCGCGGCATTCCCCGTTGCAGAGGAGAAAGTCCAGTTGGCCAAGGTAGGCCACGGGCTTGCCGTTCTGCTTCTCCGGCTTGAAGGTCCACGCCCGCACAGCCCTCTCAACCGGCTCCAAAGTGAACGGGATTCCGCCCACGCTCTTCGCGCAAACGACTTCGCCTGACGCGCCGACAAGAACCTCAACGACAACTGTGCCATAGAAGTCCAACTGTTTGAGTTTGAGGATAGGCGCGTCAACGTCAACCTCGAAGGTGATCCGCTTCTTCATCTCATCGGACTTCAACAGGACGGTTTTGCCATCTCTCGTCTGTAGGAGCGGACCGGAATAGGCGCATGGAAGCTTTGGCGAAGGCCGCTGCCCCTGGGCGAACGAAGCCATCGAGAGGAAAACGCAAATGAACAGAACCGGCTTCATGCCTAAATTAGACACCGCTAAGGACAAGCGTGGGCAACGCGTTCTTCACGGCGCGTCCGCCGCGCAGTTAGGCTAAACGCGGGACGCGAGAAAACGCAGCCCCTTCGCAGCCGGCTACAGCGCATGGTGGCGGAAGATATCGTCCTTTTCGCGGCTGGAGCAGTCCGAACACTCCAGGCAACTGACCAGCAGCACTGCCACGCCCACCGTCACCAGAACGGCCAGAACGCCACCGTTCATCGCAAACCAATGAATCAGGCTCTGCATACTCGGCGATCCTATCCGCAAGGAACCCAGAACCCTGTTGCGAAGCCGCCATCGCGGCGCATACTTCACCGTAGAGTTGGACGTTTCCTCGCTCGATAGGTTTAATAGCGGCGGGATTTCAGAAAGAATCAGTGGATATCTTCAATTCATGCTTGTCTTGCAGAGAATAGAAAGCGAAAATACATCCAGTATGGCAATCGACCACAATCCAGCATCCAGCCCGGACGAGCGGGGCGGGGAACTCAGAGCCCCGGAGACCTTGGCTGCGTCTGCCAAGCCGAGGGCGGAGCGCGAGACGGCAAGGGATTCGGTGCAGGACTCCGGTCACGGCGCAGGGCCAGAGCCGGGAGAGGCTCCCGCGATGAACTGGCTCTTCGTCGATCTGAACTCCTACTTCGCCTCCGTGGAGCAGGAGGTCCGTCCCGAGCTGCGCGGGCGGCCGGTGGGGATTGTGCCCATGATGGCCGACACAACCTGCTGCATCGCCGCCAGTTACGAGGCCAAGGCCTGCGGCGTGAAGACGGGAACAATCGTCGCCGACGCCAAGCGCATGTGCCCCGGCCTGGTGCTGGTGGAGGCGCGCCACGAGATCTATGTCGACTACCATCACCGCATCGTCGAGGCCGTGGAGAGCTGCCTGCCGGTGACGGCCGTGCTCTCCATCGACGAGATGGCCTGCCGGCTGATGGGCCGCGAGCGCCCGCTGCTGGCGGCTCTCGATCTGGGTCGGCGGGTGAAGGCGCGCATCCAGGAGCGCGCGGGTCCCATGCTGCGCAGCTCCGTCGGCCTCGCCACCAACCGCTATCTGGCCAAGGTGGCCAGCGACATGGAGAAGCCCGACGGCCTGGTTGCGCTGCCGCTGGACATTCTGCCCCAGGCCTTGCGCCAGCTCAAGCTGCGCGACCTGCCCGGCATCGGCCCGCGCACGGAAAAGCGGTTGAATGAGCGCGGCATTCATAACATGGAAGAGCTTCTGGCGCTGGACTGCGAGCAGGCCGGCCAGCTTTGGGGCTCGGTGTGGGGCGAGCGGCTGTGGCACTGGCTTCAGGGCGAGGACTTCGATAGGACCGAGGCCGAGCACCAGAAGTCGATGAGCCACCAGCATGTGCTCAGCCCGCAGATGCGCACCCCGGACGATGCCTGGGCGGTGGCGCACAAGCTGCTCCACAAGGCCGCCATGCGGCTGCGCGCCGAGGGCTTGTGGACCGGCAGCATCGGGCTGGCCATCGGCTTCGCAGTCCCGCGCGGCAAGAAGACGCCTCCCAGCGACCCCAGCGACGAAGCTCTCTCCCTTCCTCCCAGTGGTGAAGACCCCTCGCTTGTAACCCCGGTCAGCAGCTTCGGCGTACCCACACGGGGATGGAAAGCCGAGCTGCGCCTGAGCGAGTGCCAGGACAACCAGACGCTCATTGCCGCGCTGAGCCGCTTGTGGGCCAGCCGCCCCGCCGGGCCCCGGTTCGACCATCCTTACTTCATCGGCGTCCATCTGGGTGGGCTGGTGCCCGAACGCCTCCACTCGCTCAACCTCTTTGAAGGAACGGAGGACGATCAAAGCCGTGCGCGTCTGCTGGCCGCCATGGACGCGCTGAACTCGAAGTACGGCCTGAGCACGCTGGCCCCGGCCACCATGCTCACCGCCTACAAGGCCGCGCCGACCCGCATCGCCTTCCACAGCATCCCCGAGCTGTTCTGAACAGGCGCCACGTCTTTTCTGTTCCTGAGAGGGAAGCTCCTTGCCGGACTTCTCTGTTCAGGCGCACGTCTCCGCATTCCGGCCAGCCCTCTGCCTCGAGTCTCTGGATGGTGGCGCTATCATCCTCCAGGCCAGAGGTTCCCGCCGATTCGCGAGGCT
>JBEKCX010000364.1:0-3114 GCA_050014655.1 Occallatibacter sp.
CTTCTTCGTGTAGCGCTGAAACTCCATCTGCCGAGCCAAGCTAAGTTGTTGCATCTGTGATCCGCCTCCGAATATAGCTTTACTCAGAATCCTTAAGAAGCAAAGTGTTTTTCAGAGGTTTCCTAACTGGCAATTACCTGCCTGCTTCGCTCAACTGCGCCGGCTGCTGGAGGCGCGGCTCAAGAAACACGGGGCGCGCGAGTACGTCCAGGTGTTGCGCTTGCTGGAGACCTTTGCGCTCGATGAAGTAACTCATGCCGTCGAAGATGCGTTGCGATGGAACGCCATCAGCTTCGATGCCGTGCGCCATCTCGTGCTGTGCCGCATCGAACGCCGACCGCCGCGGCTGGATATGGCCAACTGGCCGCATCTGCCCCTGGCCCAGGTGCGCAGCACGCGCGCCGCTGATTACATGAGCTTGCTGTATGTGCCCGCGGTTGAGCTTCCCACAGTGGAGGCAACGCTATGAGCGCAACCACTCCCGACACCCCGCAGGTTCTGCTCGAACATCATCTGAAGGCGCTCAGGCTGCCTACCGTGCTGCGCGAGTATGACAAGCTGGCGCGCACCTGCGCGGTCGAGAAGGCGAACTTCCAGACTTACCTTCTGCGGCTAACCGAACTTGAGTTACTGGATCGCGACCGCCGCTCGACCGAGCGCCGCATCCGGCAAGCTAGGTTCCCAGTTATAAAGAGCCTCGACAGCTTCGACTTCCTCGCCATCCCGGCGCTGAACAAAACCCTGGTGCTCGAACTGGCCCGTTCGGAGTTCCTGACGCGCAAGGAAAACGTTTTGCTGCTCGGCAACAGCGGCACGGGCAAGACACACATCGCCCTGGCGCTGGGCCTATCAGCTTGCCAGCGCGGTCACCGCGTTCGCTTCATCACCGCCGCCGCGCTGGTCGCCGAACTGATCGAGGCCCGCGACGAGAAGTATCTGCGGCGCTTCCAAAAGCAACTGGCAGCCCATGAGTTGCTGATCATCGACGAGCTTGGGTACGTGCCGCTATCGAAGACCGGCGCCGGGCTCGCGGCCTCGGTGCTCGGCTCGCCGCGCATCTTCACCCTCACGCAGCAGGGCGGCAAACTCACCGGCGCCGTGGAAGGCTCAGGGGGCTGGTTCGGCGGCGGCGATGCACCGGTGCCAATTCGTGACGGCGTCGTCGAAGGGGATCATATCTCTTTCAAATCCGGTATCAATCTCTTCGACGGCAAAATCAAAGGCGCGGAGCTTGAACTCCAGCGCACGGTCCACATCCCGTTCAGCCTTCCCACGCCGCAAAAGCAGGACCCCAACGGGCCTGTCATCGGCCCGGCGCCCGACGGCTCCGATCCTTCCATAGACTTCGCCGATTTCTCCGGCGCCGGCAACATGTCCGTGGTGCTCAGGAGGTCAGAACGCTGAATCTATGCGTCCGGCGCGCAAGTTGAATCTTCGATGCAAGCGATGAGCTTCAACCGGAATTCCAGCCTTGCCGGTCTGGTGATGGACAGCACTTACTACACTGGCGAAGAGCGGTATTCTCTTGGGAATCAGGGTCGAAGAAGGAGTTTCCACATGAAATCCGATTACTACTCAACCTCCCGGAGAGATTTCGTTAAAGCCTCATTGCTGGGCAGCGCCGCGGCGCTGACCGCCTTGCGAGTGCCTTCGGCCCTGGCCGCCCAAGCTGCGCCTGAGGTTCAGTCCCCCTTCACTCCCAGCGATCCTGTCAACTCGCCAATCGGGACGGCCTTTGGCGTCAAGCCCGGCCGCGTCGCCTGGGCCTTCGATCCCAAAGCCACAGCCTGGGATGGCTTGAACAACGCCCCGGGCTGGTGGGATGACAGAAACACTCTTCCCGAGGCCGTCGCGCGGCTGCTCTCTGGCGCCATCCGCTCGGTCGGTGACGCCGCCAGCGACAAAGCAGCATGGAAAAAGATCTTCACCGACTTCAACAAGCGCAGCGGCAAAGGCGCGGTCGGCTACAGGAAGGGCGAGAAGATCGTCGTCAAGCTCAACCTCAATCAGGTACACGACCACGGCAACGGCGCCAATGCTTCCTACATTGCGCCGCAGCTTGTAGAGGGCCTGCTGCGCCAGCTCGTTCAGCAGGTTGGCGCCGCGCCCGCCGACATCACTTTCTACGACGCCATCCGCGCCGTTCCAGCTACCATCTTCGACCGCTGCACCAAGGAATTTCCCGGCGTCCACTTCGTTGACTCGACCGGCACTGAGGGTCGCGAGAAGGCGGTGCCTGACACGACGAAACCGCTGGTGTTCGCCAAAGGCGACTTGACGTTTTATCTCCCCACCTGTGTTACAGACGCTGCATTCATGATCAACGTGGCCGGGCTCAAAGGGCACACCATGGCGGGCATGACGGTCGCCGCCAAGAACCACCAGGGAACGATTCTCACCGCGGACGGCTTGGGCGGCGCGCGACCCGTGCACCCCTGGATTGCCGTCAGGTCCAGCCACCGGGTCGGCGGACCGGCTCCTCAAGGAATGGCTTCGTACAACGGCCTGGTCGACATGAATGGACACCCGCAAGTTGGCGGCAAGACAGTCCTTTACATCATCGACGCCTTGTATGCGACGCAACACAACGAATTCCGCCTGGCGCCGGTGTGCAAGTGGCAGAGCATGCCCTTCAACGGGCATTGGACCTCCAGCGTGTTTGCCTCGCAGGACGGCGTGGCCCTTGACTCGGTTGCGCTGGACTTCTTGCGCAACGAGCCGACACTCACCACCATCGTCACCGGCGCGGTAGACAACTATCTGCACGAGATGGCGCTGGCCCACCAGCCGCCCTCCGGGACCACGTACGATCCGGCGAAGACCGGCAAGCCGCTCGCAAGCATGGGCGTTCACGAGCACTGGAACAACGCCACGGAGAGAAAGTACAGCCGCAACCTCGGCAAAGGTACAGGGATTGAACTGGTCGATGTGAAGCTAGCTTAGCCAGCTCCCATTGGTGCCAGCTAACTCGTGGAGTGCCCGGCGTTTTTTGTACCAGTTGATATGCGAGAAACTGGTATGAAAGGAGCCATGCATAACACGCGGAAAGAAGAATGCGCCGGGGCAGATCGTGAATCAGCTTCGGCAGGTTGAGGTTGCAGTCGCGAGCGGAAA
>JBEKCX010000365.1:0-3093 GCA_050014655.1 Occallatibacter sp.
GGCACAACAGTCACGCAAATCGGTAAATACCAAGTCCTGGGCATCCTGGGCGTTGGCGGCATGGGCGTCGTCTACCGGGGACTGGACAAGGCCGTCGGCCGCGAGGTGGCGATCAAGACCATCACCGAGGCAACCGAGGAACTGCGCCACCGCTTCATGCTGGAGGCCCGTTCGGGCATTCTGAACCACCCCAACATCGTCACCGTATACGACTTCGGCGAGCAGGATGGAAATCCCTTTATCGTCATGGAGTTTGTTCCCGGCGATACGCTGGAGAACCTGCTGAAAGCCGGGCACACGTTTACTCTGATCGAGAAGCTGGAGATTATCAGCCAGTTATGCGCCGGGCTGGGTTACGCGCACCGCAAGGGAGTGGTCCACCGGGACATCAAGCCGGCGAACATCATGGTGCAGCCGGATGGAAACATCAAAATCGTCGACTTTGGCGTCGCCCGCCTGGAGAATCGCTCCGGCCACACGCAGGCAGGGATGGTCATCGGCACCTTCCATTACATCTCTCCCGAGAGGCTGCTGGGCAAGGCCGCGGACGGCAGAGCGGATATATGGTCGGCAGGGATCATCCTCTACCAGTTGCTGACCGGGCGGCTGCCGTTTCCCGGCGACGATCCCGCGACTCTGCACCGGGTGGTTCGCGAACCGCACGACCCGGTATCGAGCATCGTGCACGGCATTCCCCCGGCAATCGACCATCTTGTAGACCATGCGCTGGCAAAGGATCCGCTCGATCGCTACGAGACGGCGGAAGACATGGCGGTGGATATTGAGGCCATCAACGATGGACTCAAGCAGGAGCATGTGACCGAGGCGCTGGGCAATGTAAAGACCCAGATGGAGCGGGAGCAATGGACGAGCGTAAGGCCGGTATTGCTCGATCTTCTGCGTCTCAATCCGCAGAACACGGAAGTCAAGAAGCTGCTCCGCGAGGTGCAGGAGAAGATTGCGCGGCAACAGAAGACGGTGCAGTTGCGGCAGTTGCTGGCGGAAGCCGATGAGTTCGTGGTCGCGAAGCGTTACGTCGAGGCGCTTGAGATTTACTCGCAGGCGGCCGCAATGGACCGGGAGAATCCCGAACTTGCTCAGAAGTTGGAAAACGCTCGCGCGTTGAAGGGGAAGGCCGATAAAGTCGCTTCTCTCGTGGAGCAGTCGCGGGAAGCTCGCAAACGCAACGATTACGTAGTTGCCGGCGAACTGATCGACCAGGCGCTGCAACTCGACGACCGCAATACAGATCTCCGCAACGAACGCGCGAGGATCGTTCAGGAGGCCGAGCGGGCTGCCAAGGAACGCGCGCGACGGCAGTACAGCGATACCGCTCGAAATCTGCTGGCCGCCCGCCAGTATACGGAGGCCATTCAGAATCTGCGCGCGGCGCTGGAGATCGATCCCACGGACGCCGAGACGCAGCGGTTGTTCCAGGAGGCGGTCGATCGCCAGGAGGAAGGACGGCGCCGCAAGATCATCGAACAGATCGGCACCGAGATATCGGACTGCATTGCCGGGGGAGAATTCGAGAAGGCGCTTACGCTGATTCAGCGCGCGCAACAGCGGCTTCCCGGCGAGCCGGTACTGTTGCAGTTGAAGGCTGAAGCGGAAGCCAAGCAGCGGGAACAGGCGGCGACCAAGCTGGTGGAGAAGACCACGCTGGACGTGTACAGTCTTCTTGCCAGCAGCCCCCAGCAGGCCCTCACGGCGGTTCATCAGGCGCTGGAACAAATGCCTGCGGAACCGCGGTTGATTGCCCTGGAGGGAAAGGTTGTCGAGCAGGTCAAGAAGGCGACCGTTGAGGAGACGAAGACACAGTACTTGCAGCGAGCCCAAGCCGCCATCGATGCCAAGCAGTTCGATCAGGCGATGCAGATTCTGGATTCCGCGGCAATCGAGTGTGGCGAAGGCCCGGACATTGCCTCCCTGGCGAATTATGCGCGCGAGCAGAAGCGAAAGGTTGAGCTTGCGCAGGCAGCGGCCAACGCCATCAAGAAGGCGCAGGCCCTGATTGCGGCCGGCAATCTGGAGGCGGCCGTCGCTCTTCTGCAGCCTGCCGCATCGGAGACAGGCGATGCATCGGTCGAGCTTTTGCTGCGCCAGACCACCGCCAGCCTGGCCGAATTAAGCCGGCGCATCGATGCAGTCCTGAGCCGCGCGCAGGCGCTGAGCGCAACCGATATTGGGCAGGCGCTGCAACTGCTTTCGAACCAGCCGCAGGAGATTCAGCTGCATCCGCGCGTGCGGGAACTGCGCCAGCGGCTGGAGGCGGCTCAGGAGCAGGAGCGCCAGCAGCGCTTGGCAGCGGAGGCAGCGAAGGCGGCAGCCGACGCGGCCAGATCCGCGCCCCAGATCGAAGCGCCCATGCAACAAGCCGCGGCAGCGCCTGTGGCGATCCCGGTGCCGCCGGCCTACGTCCCGGTGCAGCAGCCGGTGGCCGTGCCGGTGGCGGCAAAGAAGAAGGGCGGCGCGGGGCTTGCGCTCGTGTTTGTGTTGCTTGCCTTCCTCCTGATGGGGGCGGGCGGCGCGGGATACTGGTGGTGGTTTCTGCGCCCCGCGCCCGCCGCACCTATGGGCGTGCTCGAACTCAACGCCACGCCTTATGCCGAAGTTGTGAGCGTGACCTCTGAGCAGACGGGCAAGTCTATGCCGCTCCCTGCCGGGGATCATTGGACTCCCTTGCGTCTCGACGGGATTCCGGCCGGCAAGTACACGGTGGCCTTCAAAGGGGCCGACGGAAGCACGCAGAGTCGGTATTGCGACGTGGGGATAATCGAGCAAGTATGCAGCGTTGAAATGAAGACGATCGACGACCATGCGATCGAGGAGATCGTCGGAGGGCCGCAATGAGACTCGGGCATATCATTTGCATCTTCTGCCTTCTCGTTTCCGGCACGGCGATCCCTGCTCAGGAGTCCACGGGAAACACAAAGCAACAGGCCAAGGAGCTGGCTGACAAGGCTAAGGGCGAGGGCAGCAACCGAGCCCAACAGGTTCAGGATTACTGCGCCGCGGCGCAACTGGAACCCAAGGACAAGAAGTACAGCGATGCCTGCAACAGCTACCGCGCGGGTCTCATCAACGACGACT
>JBEKCX010000366.1:0-3093 GCA_050014655.1 Occallatibacter sp.
CCTTGCGGATAGGACCCTGTAGGGGAGTTGCGGCGAAATTGCCGGGGTGCGCGCCTTGATTTGAGCGAGAATCAGCCTGCCCGCAGGCGGGAGGCAATCGGTCTTCAAGAATCGCTGAAAAGAGAGTTAGTCGCTATTACCCCGGGCTCGTCCTGCCGGCCTTTGTAGTCTTGGCGATCTGTCTTTGCTTGGGGAAGTTTATGGCCCAGAGGTTTCGCGCGGAACTGAGTGGGACTGATCCCGCCCGCGCAGGTGCAGACTCAAGAGTTCTTCTTCGCCCAGCGGCGCAGCCCCGGGGTCACTAATAGCAATGTCGTGAAGAGGTACGTGAAACTGGATAATTCCGGAACAGCAGAGGGCTCGACGGGTGGAGGGGGGGGAGTATAGTCGTAGGTCAACGTGAAAGTGCCGCTGGTGGGAAGGGTGGCAAACGTGTCCGGAAATGTACCCCCTGTGTTCTGGAATGTTTCATCGAAAGAGCCTTCGTTAACGGAGCCAGAGCCCGTCAGGCCCGCCAGACTCAGGCTCTCATCGCCACCGCTAGAAATCGAAAAATCTACCGTCGCGCTGCCGCCAATGATGTTCCAGGTCTCGGTCTCAGACGACGTTCGGTAGGACATGATGGCCTGGCCTTCATAGCCAACACCAGAGGCGCCGCCGCCCACGGTCAGACTGCCGGCGCCCGACCACGACAGAGTGGCAGAGTTCAGGGTGCCGAGCGTCGAATTGAACTGGTTAAAGTTCACCGCATCGTTGAACACCGTATACACGCTGCCATTCGTGACGTTTTCGTTTGATCCGGTAGGCGTCAGCGTCACAGTCTGGACGAGGCTGTCCGCGCGCGCAGCGACACATGCACATACCGCAAAAGCAATTGCCACGGCGCCGCGAGCTACCGTCTTTCTGAGACTCAGCAGTGCATACATCGAGGTTTCCTCCAAATTAGATTTGAATGAGCGGCGTTTACCCGGAATCGCCATTTTTCGCAGCGGTTTGACGAAATTGTATCGCTCCTGGGGCAGATTGCAAGGCCAAAAGAATGTTTGCGCAAAAAAGCCAGCGTTTGCGGAAGAAGAGCCGGGCGATTCGCTGCCGTCCTTGCCTCGCCTGCCTCATCGAGAGCCTTCCAGGTCGATTGCGCCGACACCTATCCATCCTCCTTTGCCCTGCGTGATTCGGTTTGCCGTCTTAGGCGTCGGCCAGTGAGCTTGCCGGAAGTGGCCACGGCGCAATCCTGCGCAGCATCGCCGAGAACCGGGTTCGCGTCAGGCGTGCTCCCGCTCCGAGGTTTCAGGGCGATGAATCAAGAAGGAAATGCGGGTTGAGACGGCCTCTGCAACGGGATGCGTTCAGAGATGCCCTGTAGATAGCGCCGCGCCCACCGCGTCAGACTGCTTCGGGCGGGGCGGGCGCGATCTCGAACTCGACGTGCTGGGCTCCGAGGATGGGATGGCGGGCAGTGAGGCGCACCTTGCCGGGCTGCCCGGTGGCGCGAATCCAAACGGCGCCCTGGCCGCCGACGAGCGCGAAGGGATTGTCGCCGATGAACTCGGCAGGGCCGGTAAGTTCGAAGCGGATGGCATCGGCGGCGAAGGGGCGGATGGCGTCGAATTCGTCGGCAACGCGCAGGACGACGCGGGTGGTGTCGGCTCCATCGGCAACGAGGGTCGTGTCATCGGGCAACAGCATGAATTTCTGGTCGATGCCTTTGCCGGAGAAGCTGCGCGAGATGACCTGCTTGCCCTGGATGAATCCGTCGATGCGCAGATCGCCCCAAGGCTCGAGATGCCTGCCCAGATCGGCGGTGAAGGGTGCGTACTTGAGATGGGGGAACTGCTTGCGGTCGGGATCGGCCTCGGCGATGAGCTTGCCGGCAACGTAGAACTTGAGGTGATCGCAGTTGGATGAGACCAGGGCATTGGTGAAGCCGATGCTCTCATCTCCGCGCGCCCAGTGGAAAGCGGGCACAAGGACGACCTCCTCATCGGGGTCGCACTGCGAGCGGTAGAAGCCGGCGGCGGGCTTGGGCTCGCGGAAGATGTCGGTGACGCCGTGGTAGCAGATGTGGTCGCCGGAGCCGAAGTTGGCGTGGGTGTTGTAGTCGAAGGCGCACCAGCCGATGCCGCCGGCATACTGCGGATCGGAGGCCAACTGATCGTGGACGCGGGCATGGCGGGCGGTGTGTTCGCGCAGGCGCTCGACGTTGTCGATGGTCTTGGTGGGATAGGTGTGGCCCACGAACTCGGTATTGAGATAGAGGGGATGATTGGGCGCCTTGAGCGGCCAGCCGAAGTCGTTCATGGTGAAGACGTCTTCAAGGAACTCGGACTCCTGGAAGTAGCGGATGCCGCCGGTCTGGCGGGTGGGGTCGAGCTGGTGGGCCATGGCGTTGGTGCGGGTATAGAAGTTGTGGTTGTCGAGCGACTCGTTGATGCGCACGCCCCAGAGGATGATGGAGGGATGGTTCCAGTCGCGGCGGATCATGCGGCTGACGTTATCGACGGAGATGTCCTGCCAGGCGAGGTCGCCGATGTGCTGCCAGCCGGGAATCTCTTCGAGAACCAGAAGTCCGATCTCGTCGCAGGCGTCGAGAAAGTGGCGCGACTGCGGGTAGTGGGAGGTGCGGACGATGTTGCACTTGAGGTTGTTGCGCAGGATCAGCGCGTCCTGGCGCTGGACGCGGGCGGGCATGGCCTGACCCACCCACGGGAAAGTCTGATGGCGGTCGAGGCCGCGCAGCTTGACGACTGTGCCATTGATCGAGAAGCCCTGGGGGGTGAAGCGAGCTTCGCGGAAGCCGATGCGGCGGGAGTCGTTGTCGAGCAGTTGGGAGCCTCGAAGCAGACGGACCTCGACCCGGTAGAGCTTCGGTGTGCGCAGATCCCATAGCTGGATGGCGCCGAGATTGTCGAGGTGAAGCGTGCGGGGCACGTTTCCCTGGTCCTCGCCCGCGGGCAGCTCCTGCGCAGTCTTGGCCAGCAGACGATCTCCGTCGTAGAGCGCGGCCTCCAGGCTCAGCCCGCCTTCCAGGGTCTTGCTGGCGCTCCACAGGAAGCACTGCACGTCAACGGCGGGGTGGGCGGAGAGCACGTC
>JBEKCX010000367.1:0-3067 GCA_050014655.1 Occallatibacter sp.
GCCGAGTGCGTCCTTTGCGCCAGTTCCTGTGTTAGTTGGAGCTCGATCATGCGCGTGCGCGTCACTTCCTGGCGCAGCCTGTCCTGAAGGTTTTCGCCCGCCTTGCGTCTCAGGTCGTTCATCTGCCCTTCGATTGAATCCAGTTCATCCTTGTCTTTCTGGTAAATCGGATGATCCGGGCGCAGACCGTTCATCTCTTCTATTAACGCGGTTCTTCGGCTGCTCAGCGATGTTCTCACGGCGGACAGTCCTGCGTCGGAAGCGATTGCTTCGTCCGCATTGGCCTCCATCACGGTAGATACCCCAGACCCGCTTCCCTTCACCTCCGCGGCCAGTTGCGCCTCCGCCGCTTGACGCTGCATCCGCGCCGTGACCAGTTGGTCGCTCAGCTTCTGCAGCGTCGCGTCATAAATGTTCGTTGACCCCTCTTTGGTCGACAACGTGGCCACGCCAAGTTGCTGCATGAGCTGCGCCTGTTCTGCCAGACCATCGTCCATCTCCTTCTGCAGCCGGACCTTCTCCTGCCGGAGGGTATCCAGGCGAAGGTCCAGCCCGTAAAACTCCTCGCTCTTCATGCGCTCCACGTACGTGTCGGTGACAGTGTTCACAATCTGGGCAAGATCGTTGGGCGTAGCGTCATGCAGTGCGACGGACATCTCATAAGTCGAACCGAGTCTCTTCACTTCGAGCTTCTTCTGCAAGACCTCAATCTCATAGGGCAACGCTGGGCCCTCGTAGGTCGACGGCAAGCCTCTCCTGCGCCGCACGGCCAAGGGAAGCTTCGCGATGGCATCCGCGATGATGTCGTGCCGCGTCACTGTCTGGATTTGATCCTGGACATAGGAGTCGTAAGGAAGTTCAACCTCGCTGTCGCTGGCCAGCATCTTCGGGAACCTGGGCGATAAATACACCACGCTATGAGACTCGTATTCCGGCTTGGCTTTCTTCCATAGGACGAAAGCGCCGCAGGCGAGAAGGACCAGAAACACCAGCGCGGCGACATACCAGTGGCGGAGAAGACTGCCGACCACATTGACAGTTGGACGCGACCCTTCAGAGGAACTCCCCGCCCGGCGCAGCGGCACCGATGGCAGGCTCTTCGAGTTTCCCGGAAGCGAATTGTCAGGCATTGAATTCATCATGACCAACCTTTCCAAGTCAGCGAGCGGCCATCGCCGCAAAACTTCCCATTGTTAGGAAGGGCGCCAGTTGCTGCATCACAAAGCCCATTTTGGCCATTCCGCTCTTGGGCACGTAGACGATGTCGCCGGGATTGAGCGTGACCTCCATGCCTCCATTCGGCTTCAGTAGGTCGTTGAAGCGAACATACTGAGTCTTGCCTCCCTTGGAGCGGTGGACGATCTGAATCTCCGGGTTCCCGCCGGCATTGTCGCTCAACCCGCCTGCTTCACCCAGAACCGAGGACAGCGTCGAGTCGTGCTTCAGGGCGATCAGCCCCGGATGCTGCACCTGTCCCATGATGGTTACGTTTCTTGTCGACACGGCAGGCACAAACACCACGTCGTTGCGGCGCAAACGAAGGTCTGCCAGCGGGCTGCCAGACGACAGCAGTTCCTGCAGTTCAACCCAGTACACCTGGTCTCCCCGGTAGATTACGCATTGCTCCGGGATACTGCCATCGGGGCGGGTTTCGATGCCGCCTCTGGAAAGCACCTCCAGCAGGGTCGGCGTCTGGTCGAAATTCACGATTCCAGGATTCTTTACGTCCCCCAGCAGAGTGACGTGATTCGAGCCGTATTTCTCCACTTCGACGGTCGCTGTCAGTTTTGTGTAGTAAGGCGACAGCGCCTCGACGATCTTCTGCCCCGCTGCTTCGCGGGTCAGGCCGGCCAGTTTGATCGGCCCGGCCAGCGGCAGTGTCATGCGTCCGTCCGGTCCAATCACATCCTTGCTGGCTAAGTCGGGCCGGCCGGGATACTGGATGGAGATTTCATCGCCCGCTCCCAGCGTGTATTCCTCATCCGCGGCCGGCTCGAACCTGCGCAATGCCTCGATAGGGTTCAGTTTCAGCGTCGGACCGGGCGGGTCCCCCTGATTGGAATCGCCGCTTCCCTGCACGGTTCGAGGCGAATCGCCGGCCGCCGGCTGGTCGTCTGATTGCCTGGCTCCGGCGGGCCGCGGAAAGGCCAAGCCGAGCGCAAGAACAGCAAGACCGCATAGAGTGAGCGCATAACGATGATTCAGCAGATTCACGGATAACTCCTTCATTACTTGTGCGGCGTAGCGGTTCGAGAAGCGCGCGGCGAGTGTCACCGCAGAGACTGGGCGTTGATTCGATGGCGCGTTCAGCACCTCGCGCCGGCTCATTGACCATCTCCCGGAGTGTCGCGCGCAGTGCGCACCCAGGCGGAATCTGCGCGAGAAGCGCGCCATACGTCGGGGAGAATCCACAGTTTCCAGAGGCAGTAAACGGGAGCAGTCGCCAAAGCTCTCATCATTCCCCAGAAGCCGGAACCGCAAGCGGCAGCCGCCGTTATATGCAGGGTCAGCACAAGAACCGCTGCCAGCGCGTACAGCCTGAGCGACGCAACAGGCAGGCAGGCGGCAACCACCAGTAGACATACCTCGGTGGCGATGGGCGCAGCCAACAGGTCGAGAAGCGGCTCGATGAGCCGCAATCGTCCGCGCAGCACGTCTCCCATCAGCTTGGGAGCCCACCGCTTCATCATTCGCCGTCGGCCGCCTTCCCATCGAGCGTGCTGCGCGCGCGCGCCACGATCGGAACGCGCCATCTCGCCGCTGACCGCGGCCGTGTCGACAAACTCCACGCGAATGCCGGCTCGAACCAAAGCGAGATGGTATTCCAGATCCTCAACCACGGAATAGGCTCCGTACGGAATCCTGGTCAACACATCCCGGTGAAGAGCAAAGCCGTTGCCCAGAATTCCCGCCGAAAGCCCCAAACGCTCCCGGCCGCGCGGACGAATCACATTGAATCCTCGAAAGGCAAGCGCCATCAGCCTGGTGCGACGGTCCTCCTCGGAGTTGTAGACGTCATAACGGCATTGCACCGCTTGTGCGCCGTCCAGAAACCTCTGCCGCACCG
>JBEKCX010000368.1:0-3057 GCA_050014655.1 Occallatibacter sp.
CCCGTCCTAAGACGGTGGAGCTCTCCGCGGTTCATTAGGCATTCCGGACTGGCGGACACGGCACACAGAACCGATTGTCGAGTTGAGCCCCTGTTCATTGATGTTGGTTCAACCAGCGTTGATCGCCCACCTGCTTTGCAGGCCGGTTTCTAGTGCGGATAGTACGGGTCCGGGCCGGGAAATGCAAGTCTTGCGCACGAGGATCGCTTTGTGTTACGTTTTTGGCCCCGTTTTTGGGAGTCGCGCGCCCGAAACGGAGAGCGGCTCCTCCCTTCAGTTCGCGGCTTCGGGAGGCTTGTCCGCCGCCGGCTGGGGCGGGCGGTTGGCCATCTCGACCGCATGCGCAACCATCTTCTTCAGCTTTCCCTCGATTTCCGCGTCTCCCACGCGCTGGTCCTCGACCACGCCGTCGGCGTCGATGGAGAAGGTGGCGGGAATGGCGTGAACTCCGAACAGGTTCGCCATCCGCCCGCTGAAACCGCCGGCATCGTGGTACTGCATCCAGGTCATGCCGTTCTTCTGGACGAAATTCATCCAGTCAGCCTCGTTGCGGTCCAGGCCGACGCTGAGCATCACAAAGGGCTGCCCGTCGAACTTCTTGGCGATATAGCGCATGTGCGGCACTGCATTCACACATGGCGTGCACCAGGTGGCCCAGAAATCGATCAGCACCACCTTTCCGGCAAGGCTGTCCATGGTGATGTGCTGGCCATCCATCGTGATCAGCGAAAAAGGCGGAGCCATGGTGGCGCGCGCCAGCTCTACGTGATCGACAAACCGCTCCGCCCGCGGATGCAGCGTGGGGTTTTTCCGGTCCTCATCGAGGAAGGCGGAAAACTCGGCCCGCGCCGCATCGTCCTGATGAAGGCGCGCCAGCGTAACGCCGTAGTAGTAGTGCGCCCGGGCAAACTTGGGATCATGTTGGAGCGTGGCCTTGAAGTTGTCGGCGCTCTCCGCAACATACTTTTCCTTTTTCTCCCGGATGCCCTGCTCCTGCAAGGCCGAGGCGAGGCGGAATTCAACTTGAGCCTTATCCAGGTCGGACTGGGCCATGGGCAGCCAATCGCGCGCTATTTGCACAGCATCCGAGTAGGCGTCGAGCTTGATCGCCATATTGTAGGCACGGTGCAGGCACTCCCAGCAATGGCCGCCGTCCTGCTTGTTGGCCTTGCGGAAGTCGTCCATCGCCGCGTCATCGTGGCCGTGCCGCTCCCAGTCGATGGCCGAAGCAAACGTCTTGCGAGCCTTGGGATCGTCCGGTTCTTTCGGCTTTGGGGTTTCAGCGGCGGGCGGTTCCGCTTTGGCCGAGTCGGCGTTCGCCGCGCCGGCGTTGGGCGCGCCGACCGTAGCGGCGGGCACGGCGGCCTGGCCCGCACCGGCTGCGGGGTTGGTTGCCTGGGGCGCATCAGCCTGGCCCCAGGCGGCTGCGGGAAGGCCGATCCCCGCTGCCAGCGCCGCTATGGCAATCCATCTGTGTGTGACAGAACCATGAATTCGGAACATAGGTTTCCTCCCAGCATGCAGTTGCAAAACCCGGTTGAAACGATTGTTGTGGAGCGGCAAAGCCGCCGGGGCTAGACCCCCGTCTCGCGCTCTTCGTCGAGCACTTCGTCCAGCAAGCCGCGCAGGCTGGCAGCGCGCTTTTGGCCCAGACGCGCATCGGCGCCGCCAGCCTGGGAGAGCTCATCGGCCAGGTTGAGCGCGGCCAGCACGGCCACGCGCAGCGAATCCACGGTGCGGCCCTGGGCGGCAACAGCGCGCATCTTGGCATCCACCCGCGCCGCCAGCGCGCGGACGTGCTCCGCGTCCTGGCCCGACAGGTGATAGACCTGGTCGTAGATCTCAACGGTCACGTACCCGGCAGCATCGCCGCCTTGCTCCTCAGCCACGTGTTGCCTCCAGGACCTTCTCTCAAAGTTCCAGCGCGTCCAGTTGCGCCAGCAGGCGCTCCATGCGCTGCCGCACCTGGTCGCGCTCGGCGCGCAAGGCGTTCACTTCGTTGCGCAACTGCTCGGCCAGCGGCGCCTGCTCGCGCAGTTGCGCCTCGGCCTTGGCGGCGCGCTCCTCGACCGCCGCGCGCGCCTGACGCTCCCGCTTCACCAAGTTCACCGCGCGCAGAATCCGGTCCTCCAGCGCCGAGAAATCGTTGGCGCTCAGGGCCAGCGTCTTGGGAGCCGCCGGCGGCCCGTAACGCTCCTCGATTTCCGGTTCGGCAAGCCGCTCCGCTTCCGGCTCGGCAAGCTGCTCCGCCTGCGGCTCTTCAGCTGTCTTCGCATCCCAGGCAAAATCAGACATTCAAAACACCTCCACTCGAATCGACCGCACGCGTGCAAGTATAGCGCCGCCCCCGCCGGTTCGCCTGGCTAGGTCCGCAGACGCGCGCCCGCCTTGCCAACAGCCTCCACCAGCAGGACCTGAAAGCTCTGCAACTCTTCCTCGCGCAGGGTGCGATCCGGCGCCTGGAAGGTGGCGCCGAGGAGCAGCGAGTACTCGCCCTTGCCCAGCTTGGCATCGCGAAAGACCTCGCGCGCCCGCCAGTCCACCAGCTCGGGAATCCGCAAGCCGGCCAGCGCCAGGTCGATCGTTTCCCAGGCGATGCTTTCGTCCAGAATCAGCGAGAAATCGCGCCGCACCGGCTGAAAGCGCGAAATGTCGCGCGCAACCGGTTTGCGCAGGGTGAGCTTGTACAGCCGGTCCAGATACAGCTCGGCCACCAGCACCGGCTCTTTCAGCTTGCTCGCCGCGGCAAGCTTGCGGGCTTCGGCCTCGAGGGGATGCAACTGGCCGAACCATCCCACCGTCGCGCCCTCGACGGCAACCCGCGCGGCGCGGTAGGGATGAAGCCACGCGGGCGTAAGGCCGGCCTGGGGCGGAAAGCGGTCGAAGTAAACTGAGCGCGCCTGAAACCGCTCCAGAAGCTGCTCGACAATGCCCTTTAGATCATAGAAATCGATGGCCCGCGCCGGGTGCAGCGGCCCCTGCTCGGGCAGACTGCCCACCGCGCCAAAGGCCACAGCCGGCCGCTCCTCCACCTTATCGGCATTGCCGCTGAAGACC
>JBEKCX010000369.1:0-3056 GCA_050014655.1 Occallatibacter sp.
ATGAGGGTGAGCGAGATGGGATGATTCAGCCAGTTGCGGTCGCCGTTTTCGCCCTTGGGAAAGGTGCGCAGGAAATCGACGATGCGGCCCAGGAAGAGGAGGGCGAGGGCCAGGATGGCGCCCAACTGAATGACGATGGTGTACATCTTCCAGTAAGCGTCGTCCAGCGGGATCTTCATGAGCGCTTCGGCAATGCGCAGGTGGGCCGTCGAACTGACGGGGAGAAACTCGGTCAAGCCTTCCACGATGCCCAACAGGATGGACTGAATATAGGTGTTCAAGAAACCTCCGGGGTGCAGTCAAAGTACACCGGCACTGCGCTCAGGAGAGCGCGGCCGGCTACTCGCGATCGATTCCGTAAACGGGAACGCCTTCATCCAATTTGTACACCAAAGCCCCGGCTCGCCACGCGTAATCGGACTGGGCGAAGTGCTCTTTGAGCCTTGCGGCCAGTTCCTTGGCGTGGTTGTGGGCATCGTCGGCCTTCTTGTCGCTGCCGTCGGCGGCGTACATATCGGTGAGAACGGCCTGGCGGTAAACGGCCTGGTAGAGAGCCTGCGCGGCGCGGGGCCCGTCAGAATACTCGGCTGCATACTTCTCATACAGCTCGGATTCCTTCTCCGGGCATTTGGGCGATCCCTGCCAGTCGCCACAGAGCTTGTTCTCGATCAGATCGTAGGCGGCGAGAGCGGCCTGGCGGGTGCGCGGATAGAGCTTGAGAACCTTCTTGAGTTCGTCTTCGTCCATCTGATCGCGGAGGTAGGGATCTCTTTCCCTGGCGGAAGGTCGCGTGGAGGCGTCGGCCTTCTGGAGTTGCCAGAGAATGTCGGCGGCGCGCCAGGCGGCGTCGGGCGCGAGCGGGGAGTTGGGGAACATCTCCACCAGCCGGCGGTAGAGCAGGCGTGCGCTCTGGGCGGCGTTGGCCGGGCCTCGCGGGTCGCTGGCCAGCGACTCCTGGTTGGCCGCCTCGCCCATGAGCACCTGGTCGCCGTTGGGGGTGTTCTCAGTAACGATGCCTTTGGCCTCGATCCAGCCGGAGACAGGCGGCGGGGCTTCGTCGGTGCCGAACAGCGGTGCGTCCTTCTGGCGCGCCTCCACGAGGTCTGTGTTGGCATAAACGCGCATCCAGGGACCGCTATGCTCGGCCATCACCATCTCGCGGCCAATCTGCACGCGGTCCAACTTCTGCGAGGCAAAGTCGGGCGAGACGTAGATCCAGGTGATGCGCAGAGCGGTGGCGCGCGGGCCGGCCATGGGCTTTATGGGCTGTGACGGCTTCTTTTGGGCGAGGACGGGAAAAAAGCCGCAGAACAGGGCAATGGCGAGGGTGAGGATCAGGCGCGGAGCGATGCGGGGTTTCATCACAGGCAAAATCATAATCGAACGACGCTAAAGCGCGCCTTCGGTGAGCACTTCGGCGAGTTGGGCGGGATCGACGTTGCCGCCACTGAGAACGGCGACGGCGCGGGTGTAGGGCGGAAGCTCCGCGCCGCGGAAGAGCAGTGCGGCGGCGGCAACGGCTCCGCTGGGCTCGGGAACCAGGCGAGCGGCGGCCACGATGGCGCGCATGGCGGCGCGAATCTCGGCTTCAGTGACGGTAACGATGCCGTCGACAAAGGCGCGGATGTGGGCGAAGTTGCGCCGGCCCACGCTTTGGGTGCGCAGTCCGTCTGCAATCGTCCGGCTGGTCAGCTCGGCCGGCCAGGTGACGATGGCGCCGGTGCGGAAGCTCTCCGCCGCGTCGCCGGCCAGCTCGGGCTCGACGCCGAAGACCTTGGTTTCAGGCGATAACTGCTTGACGGCCGCAGCCACGCCCGCCAGCAGGCCGCCCCCGGAGACCGGGGCCAGAACGAGGTCCACATCGGGGAGGGCCTCAACGATTTCCAGACCGCAGGTTCCCTGGCCGGCGATGATCTGCTCGTCGTCGTAGGGAGGGATAACGACATAGCCGTGCTCGCGGACAAGGTGCTCGGCCACGGCCAGGCGCTCGCTGGAGGCCAAACCTACGTCCACCACTTCGGCGCCGAGGGCCAGCGTTGCGGCGCGCTTGATGGCCGGGGCGTTCGAGGGCATGACGATGGCCGCTTTCGCTCCAACCGCGCGGGCGGCGTAGGCTACGCCCTGGGCGTGGTTGCCGCTGGAGTAAGTTATGACGCCGCGCGCGATCTCTTCGCGAGTCAGTTGCAGAATCTTGTTGGCCGCGCCGCGAATCTTGAATGCCCCGATGGGCTGCAGGCTTTCGGCTTTGAGATAGATCTCTTTGTTGGTCCCGTGGCCGGAGATGCTGGGGAACGGGGCGCGGACGAGCGGGGTCTTAACAGCGATGCCGGCGATGCGGGCGGCCGCGGCGCGAATGGCTTCGAGGGAGACGAGTTCGTCAGCCATTGCTCAATTATCTTTCAGACGCATGGTCTCTCACCCTGGCGGCAGAAACAAAGACGCCGTGAGGGTGGGGCAATTATTTGGAGGAGCCTGGATTGCCGCTGTTGTCAGATTTCCAGGATCACCGGCATGATCATCGGCCGCCGGCCGGTGGTTTTCTGGATCAGGCGCTTCAACTCGGCGCGGACCTTCTCTTTGACCAGGCCGTAGTCGGCCTTCTGCTCGGTGCTCAGGCCGTCGAGGGTCTTGAGGACCAGTTCGCGCGCCTGATCGGTGATGTCCGCGCCGCCGAAGCCGCGCATCACCACTTCGGGCGACTGCTCCACCTTGCCGGTGCGCTTGTTGATGGCCAGAACCGCCAGCACGATGCCGTCTTCCGACAGAATGCGGCGGTCCTTGATGACCAGCTCTTCAACCACATCGATCGAGGAGCCGGAGTCGATGAGGATGCGCCCGGCGGTCACCTTGTCGCGCTTGCGGGCGTCGTCCTTGTCCAGTTCGAGCACGTCGCCGTCTTCAATCACCATGGCGTGCTCCACAGCGCCGGTCTCCATGGCCACGCGGGCATGCTTCTGCAGGTTGCGGTAGTCGCCGTGGATGGGGATGAAGAACTTGGGCCGGACCAGGCTGATGAGCAGGCGCTGCTCCTCCTGGCTGCCGTGGCCGCTGACGTG
>JBEKCX010000370.1:0-3048 GCA_050014655.1 Occallatibacter sp.
ACTGTCTTTTTCTTGGTTGAGGTCTTGCCTGGCTTCGCGGTTGCCTTCGTCTTCTTCACTGTCTCTGCCATGAAAGTCTCCTCGATTAAAATCGCCGCCAAGAAGCGGACTTCAACTCTAGAATACAGAAATTCGTCCGATTGCGCGACATCAATCGGGCTGAGCGTACTACTTCACTCGATCCGCGGCGCCCAGCCGCCGGTTTGAATCGGCAGCACGCCGCAGCCGGAGCGCACCTGGGCGGGATTCGCCGGGCACCTTGTTCTTGCTGTCATTTCGAGCGACGGTTGCCACGGTGACCGGAACCGGGAATCCACCCTGAGCGCGCCAAATGGGACGTGCTCCTGCATTTCTGCCGCAACGGCGGGGGCAAACCGCGCTCCTCCGTCATCCCTTTCAGGAGAGGGAGCGGTCTTTGCAGGCTGGCAAGCGAGTCACGTTTGCCGGATGTTTTCTCATTTCGGGCGGAGTCTTTCCCGTCTTGGGCCTGGTTCCATTGAATCCTTCATATTCCGCCACAAACCAAATGCCTGTCTTTCCCTGATGGGAATTACGCAACAGCCTGCGGATCTCAGCTAGCGCAAATGACCGCGGCGGCCGTGGCCTTGGGCTGCGCCGCTGGTCAGTTCTTCGATGGGGATGACGCAGCCTTCATTTTCCTCGCAGCCGGTGTGCTCGAACTGGATGGTGGTGTGGCTGATCTGGAAGTGCTCCTTGAGAACCTGGTTAAGCTTGACCAGGATGCAGGCGCTCTCCGACGGGGGAATATCGGCAATGGTGACGTGGCAGGACAGGGCCCGGGAGTTCGAGCCGAGGCTCCAGACGTGCAGGTCGTGGACGTTAAGGACACCTTCGACGGCCTCCATGGCAAAGCGAATGGCGGGGATTGAGACGCCGCGAGGTGTGCCTTCGAGGAGAATGTTGAGGGTTTCGCGGACAATGCCGACGCTGGACCAGAGAATCAGCGCGGCGATGAGCAGCGAGAGGATGGGGTCGATCCGGTTCAGGCCGGTCAGCAGGATTCCCGCGCCGCCGGCGATGACGGCGGCGGTGGAAAGCGTATCGCCGGCCATGTGGAGGAAAGCCGAGCGCAGGTTGAGGTCGCGGGCCACACCCCACAGCAGGACGGCGATGACGCCGTTCATCAGCACACCGGCCGCGGCCACGACCATCATCAGCCGGGGCTGGACGGCGACGGGCGCCGAGAGGCGATGGACGGCCTCGATGACGATCCAGAGCGCAATGACAATGAGGGTGGCCGCGTTGATGAAAGCAGCGAGCACGCCGGCGCGCTGGTAGCCGAAGGTCTTGGATTGGTCGGCGGGGCGAGTCTGGAAGTAAACGGCGGCAAAGCTGAGCAGCAGGGCGAGAAAGTCTGAGGCGTTGTGGCCGGCCTCGGAGAGCAGCGCGAGCGAGTGGGCGCGCAAACCCGCCACGAAGGTGACCGCGACATAAGCGAGCGTGGCTGCCAGCGAGAAACGCAAGACGGATTTTGTTCGGCCGGCGCCGGGCAGAGAGGGCGCCGCTTGAAGGTGCATGGAGATAGTGTAACCGGGGTAGGGTATGGATTGCCAACCGCGCTGGCGGTTCCTCACCCTCTTCCAGGCCGCGGGTGGCTCGTATCCGGGGGCTCGGGGTCGTCGTAGGAGGGCAGGACCGGCAGGCCGGCGCGCAGGCCGGACCATTCCTCGGCCACCACGATGCTGTTGTGGTGGTTGCCGGGCTGGTAGCGAACCGTGCAGGGGAAACCGGCGCGCACCTGGGCCGCATCGAATGCGCCGGCCATGCCGGTAACGTCCTGCGAGCACTCGTAGTCCACGCTGGCAATGCGATAGTGGTAGACCAGCATGGTGAGCGCGCGGCCGTCCTCAGCCTCAACCTGGCAAACGTCGAGCAACATGCCGTCCACCAGGCGGCCGAACTGGACCAGAAACTGGCGGCGGGTGCGCTCCAACTCCTCGGGCGTCGGACGCTTGCGGAAGACGAACCACAGCGCAACAGCCGCCAGAATGGCTATCGAGGCCGATCCGGCGGCAATCTCCCAAGCAGTTTTGTTGAGGTGGATCATTCTGGACGGGACTGCACCCCTGGGCTCCAATTAGAGGATACGACAGCCGGTTACCCGCGAAAGTGGATGGCCGGCACAATCAACGCTTGGGAATCCCGCTGCGATATACTCAGGTCTGCATCGATAAAGGAGTTCCGGCCTGCCGGACGCCCCATTTCCGGAGGTTTCCCTTGGTTTCAAGCAAGAGTTCGGCCGCGGCAAGGCATTCCAGAGTACACTCGACAACCGTGATCTGCGTGCGGCGCAACGGCGATGTGGTGATGGCCGCCGATGGCCAGGTCACGCTGGGCGATCACGTGCTGAAGCACTCGGCCAAGAAGATACGGCGACTCTACCAGGAGAAGATTCTGGCTGGATTTGCCGGCTCGACGGCCGACGCTTTCTCGCTCTTCGCGCGCTTCGAGACCAAGCTGGAGCAGTACGCCGGAAACCTGAACCGCGCGGCTGTCGAGCTGGCCAAGGACTGGCGCACCGACAAGATGCTGCGCAACCTGGAGGCTCTGCTTCTGGTGGCCGACAAGGGGCAGACCTTTCTCATCTCCGGCTCGGGCGACGTGATCGATCCCGACGAGCCGCTGGCGGCCATCGGCTCCGGCGGGAGTTATGCCACGGCAGCCGCCCGTGCGCTGATGGAAAACACCGATCTGAGCGCCCGTGAGATTGCCGAGAAGGCCATGAAGATCGCCGGGGAGATTTGCATCTATACCAACGACCGCATCACGATCGAGGAGTTGAAGGGGTGAGTCTGGGGCTCATCATGAGGAAAGATGGACAAAGGAATGATTGGCAAGGGGAATGTCGGCCGTATTGCCGAGCGAATCGTTGCCAGCGAGCTCGAATATCACGGGTTCCTTGTTCGAGACCTTAATCTGGAGAGACTCGCCGCGAATGTGGATCTGCTTGCTGTGAAAGATGGAAACGCGTGGTTTATCCAGGTGAAAGGCACTAGCTTCGATACGAGGTATGAAAACGGGTGGTGG
>JBEKCX010000371.1:0-3031 GCA_050014655.1 Occallatibacter sp.
CGGTAGGGCTTGGCCGTCCCGTCCGAGACCACATGGTAGCCCATCTGCCCGTGTCCGCATTCAACGCCCTGATAGACTTCGCCGGCGGGCACCGCAAAGCCCTCAGTGACGATCTTGAAGTGATGGATCAGCGCCTCCATCTGGGTCTTCATCTTCTCGCGGTCGGGGAGCACGATCTTGGGCGCATCGGCCTTGATCGGGCCCTCCGGCATGCCGTCCAGCGCCTGCTGGATGATCTTCACGCTCTCGCGCATCTCGATGAGCCTGACCTCGTAACGCGCCCAGCAATCGCCGTCGGTCGAAACCGGAACCTGGAACTGGAAGTTCTCATAGCCGGAGTAGGGCATATCGCGGCGCAGGTCGAAGTCCACGCCCGATGCACGCATGGGCGGGCCGGTCACGCCCAGCGCAACGGCATCCGCTGCCGACAGATAGCCGACATTCTTCAAGCGATTCCTGAAGATCGGGTTGCCCGTCAGCAGGTTCGAATACTCGTCGATCTTCTCCGGAAAGACGCGCAGGAAGGTCTGCACGCGGTCGAAAAAGTCCAGCGGCGGCTCCATCGCGACTCCGCCGATGCGGATGTAGCTCGTCATCATGCGCTGGCCGGCCAGGGCGTCGAAGAGCCGGAGGATGTCTTCGCGTTCGCGGAAGGTGTAAAGAAACACGGTCAGCGCGCCCACGTCCATGGCGTGCGTGCCCAGCCAGATCAGGTGCGAGTTGAGGCGGCTCAACTCGGTCAGCAGCACTCGCAGCCATTGCGCCTTCGCGGGAATCTCCAGGGCGAGCAGCTTCTCCACGGCCAGGCAATAGCACAGGTTGTTGGAGAGCGGGTCCAGGTAGTTGACGCGGTCGGTGAGCGGGACGACCTGCTGGTAGAACTTGGCCTCGCAGGTCTTCTCGATGCCCGTATGCAGATAGCCGATCTCCGGATAGATGCGGACCACAATCTCGCCGTCAATCTCCAGCACCAGACGCAAAACTCCATGCGTGGCGGGGTGCTGCGGCCCCATGTTGATGACCATGTGCTGGTCTTTGGCGCCTTGCGCCGCTTCAAGGACGGGCATGCCTGCAAGCTCGCTCATCAGCGGTAGCCCTCCACCGGATAGTCCTTGCGCAGCGGATGCCCCTGCCAGTCGTCGGGCATCAGGATGCGGCGCAGGTTGGGATGCCCCTCGAAGCAAACCCCGAACAGATCGAAGACCTCGCGCTCGTAAAAGTTGGCCGCGGGCCAGACGGGCATGATCGACTCAACCGACGCGCTCTCGCCCTCCAGCAGCACCCGCAGGCGGATGCGCTCCTTGTAGGCGTGCGAGAGAATGTGGTAACTCAACTGAAAGCGCGGCGAAGAAGGGAACCAGTCGACCGCCGTCATATCCTCGAAGAAGTTGTAGCCGGCCGCCTGCACGGTTTGCGCCGCGGCGCGAATCTCGCCGGCCGCGATGGTGAGGGTCAACTCGTTGCGGTCGAACTTCGCGTCCTTCAGGGCCTGCGGGTTCCAGGCCAGGATGGCTTTCAGCGCGGGGTGTTCAGGCAGCCCCGTGAGCACCGCCGCCCTGCCGATGAGTGTGGATGCGCCCATCCTAGAGGTCCGCCTTGTCCTGGCTCCAGTTCAGGATGCCCTTGCGAACAATGTAGTAGAGACCCACGGCGACAAAGCCCAAATAGACCAGCATCTCCCAGAAGCCGAAGAACTGCGAGCAGCCGGTGAGGGCCGGCAGTCTGCGGTAGACCACCGCCCAGGGCAAAATGAAGACCGCTTCCACGTCGAAGAGAATGAACAGCACGGCCACCAGATAAAAGCGCACGCTGAAGCGCCCTCTGGCGTCACCCACAGCCACGATCCCGCACTCGTAGGGAGCCAGCTTGGTGGCCGAGTCGCGATGCCGCCCAACGAACCAGGAGGCCACCACCATCCCCAGGCCAAGCAGAAGCGCGGCAAGAACCTGCATCAACAGCGGAAGATACTGCCAGTAGTAAGGGATCATCGCCGCCCAGTCCCCCCGGAGAGTCCGCCAGAACCGCGCCCTCTGCCCGCGCCAGCGGCTCCCGGGCAAAGAGATGCTGGCTTGAGATTAGGTTTTCAGCCGCATCCCGTCAAGGCAAACCGCAGGCGGGCCGACGCAGCCCGGATCGTTGTACCCACACCGTGCGCCGCGTTTCTGGAATTCCCGGAGTGGCGCGCATTCTCCCGCTGTCCGATTGCGGGAAGCGGTACCTTGGTCATCTGAATAGATTTTTGAAGCCGCCGAAGAGGAGAGTGAGGATAAAAGCATGGCAGCTTCGGCAACCACTGGCTTCACCATTCCGGCCTCCGCGCCGTCCGCCTCCGCGCTCCCCCTGCGCTCCCGGCGCCGCCACATCACCCCCCAGGCGGGGCGCGCCCTTGAGATCCTGGGCCACTCCATCGAGTACCTCACCGACGAGTTCGTCCATCGGGGCGGATCGTTCACCGCTCACGATGAGCAGTTGGAGGCCGTGCAGTTGCTGATGGCGCTGAACCGCCAGGTTTACTACGAGTGCCCCGAAGTGCGCACACTGGGCGAGCGCTGGGGCCGCTGCCGCTGGTGGCAGAGGACCTGGGCCTGATGACCGCGGAGGTGGACGCGCTGAGGATCGAGCTGGGCTTGCCGGGGATGAAGGTGATGCAGTTCGGCTTCGGCAGCAAGGGCGCGCACATTCACCTGCCGCACCGCTTCACCCCCGATACCGTGGCCTACACGGGCACGCACGACAACGACACCACGCAGGGCTGGTGGGATGCGGCGGGCAAGGCCGAACGCCGCGCGGTAGAAGCCTACGTGGGGCCGGTCGGAGGACGGCCGGTGTGGGCGCTGATTCAGGCTCTGGAGGCCAGCGTGGCGCAAATGGCAGTGGTTCCGGCGCAAGACCTGCTTGAGCTTGGCTCAGAGGCGCGGATGAATACGCCCGCCGTGGCCGCGGGCAACTGGAGCTGGCGCGCGCCGGAGGGGAGCTGGAAGCCGGGGTTGACGGCCCGGCTGGCTGCGCTGGTGGAGGTGACGGACCGCGA
>JBEKCX010000372.1:0-3023 GCA_050014655.1 Occallatibacter sp.
CACCAAGGCCGGCTGGGATATGTGGCCCGGCCCGTACGGCAACTGGGGATCGCGAAAGTACCTGCTGGCTAGCCTGGACCAGAGCCTGAAGCGCATGGGCCTCGATTACGTCGACATCTTCTACTCGCACCGGCCTGATCCGGAGACGCCCGTCGAGGAGACGATGGGAGCGCTCGACCAGGCCGTGCGCAGCGGCAAGGCGCTCTATGCCGGCATCTCCAGTTACGACGCCAAACAGACCGCCGCGGCCGCGAAGATTCTGCGCGAGATGGGCACGCCCTGTTTGATCCATCAGCCCAAGTATTCTATGTTCGACCGCTGGGTTGAAGACGGCCTGCTGGATGTGCTGGGCAATGAGGGCGTGGGCGGGATCGCCTTCTGCCCGCTGGCGCAGGGCCTGCTGACCGGCCGTTATCTCGACGGCATCCCCGCCGACTCGCGCGCTAACAAGCCGCATGGGTTCTTGAAGAAGCAAGACATCGATGAGCATCGCCTGGCCAAGGTGCGCGCGCTGAACGCCGTTGCCGCCGAACGCGGACAGTCGCTGGCGCAGATGGCTCTGGCTTGGGTGCTGCGCGACAGCCGCATGACCTCGGCGCTCATCGGCGCCAGCCGCGTGGAGCAGATCGAGCAGAATGTGGCGGCGCTGGCCAACCTGCAATTCTCGGTAGTGGAGCTGGGCCGGATCGACGCGATTCTGGCGCAGGCTGGCTGACCGAAATGCGGCGGAGTTACAATGCAGCGGATGGTTACTGAAGGAGGCGCTCCAGTGCAAGAGTTACGGCGGAAGGTGGAAGCGGAGTTGCTTTCCGACATCCTACCCTTCTGGCTCAAGTACGCCATCGACGATGAGTTTGGCGGCTTTCGCGGCCGGATCGCCAATGATTTGACGATCGATCCGCGCGCCCCCAAGGGACTTATTCTGAACGCGCGCATTCTTTGGACCTTCTCCAAGGCCTTCAATGTTTACGGCAACCCGGTGTATCTAGCCGCGGCTCGCCGCGCCTATGAGTATCTCGTCCGCTTCTTCAGGGACAGCGAGTTTGGCGGCTATTACTGGATGGTCGATTTCGAGGGCCGGCCCATCGATACCAAGAAGCGCATCTATGGACAGGCCTTTGCCGTCTACGCGCTGGCCGAGTATTACCACGCCACCGACGACGCCGAAATACTGGCTCGGGCATTGCGCCTGGCCGGGAAGATCGATGCCGCGGGCCGCGATGCAATGCACGGCGGTTACTTTGAGATCTATGAGCGGGACTGGACGCTGGCCGTGGACCAGCGCCTGAGCGATGTGGACATGGACGAGAAGAAGTCCATGAATACGCACCTTCATCTGATGGAGGCCTACGCCACGCTGCTGCGCTGCCGCGAGGATTCGACTGTCCGCCTCCGCCTGCGCGAACTTATCGAAGTCTTTCTCAACCACATCCTCGACCCGGTAACTCATCACTTTATTCTTTTTTTCGACGAGGAGTGGCGTCCGCGCTCGGAGAAAGTCTCATTCGGCCATGACATTGAGGGAAGCTGGCTGCTCTGCGAGGCCGCGGAGGTTCTCGGCAACGCGGGCATTCTGAAGCGGGTGCGCGAGACCGCGGTGAAGATGGCCCAGGCCGTTTATGCGCAGGGATTGGACACGGATGGCGGGCTGCTCTACGAGGCTGACACGACGGGAATCATCGATACCGACAAGCATTGGTGGCCGCAGGCGGAGGCCGTCGTGGGCTTCTTCAATGCTTACCAGCTTACGGGCCGGCCGCACTTTCTGGATGCAGCGGAACGAAGCTGGGCGTTCATCGAGAAGTTCATCGTCGATCATGAACATGGAGAATGGTTCTGGCTCGTTTCGCAGTCGGGCGCTCCTGGCGCAGAGCAATTCAAGGTGGACCCCTGGAAGTGCCCCTACCACAACAGCCGCGCCTGCTTTGAAGTGATGGAGCGGGTGGACGCCCGCAAGGCCGGCCATGCGGAAGCGCAGAAGCTAGGATAATCACAGGAGAACTCAGATGAATCGTGCAGCTTTCAAGAAGAGAGTACAGGAGTTATTCAAGCAGCAGGAGAAACTGCTGGCGCGGCGCAACCGCAAGTTACCCGGAGGCAACGGGATCTATGACCGCTACGAGTTTCCCGTGCTGACCGCGGCCCATGCCCCTATAACATGGCGCTACGATCTCGACCAGAAGACGAATCCCTTCCTAATGGAGCGCATGGGCATCAATGCGACCTTTAACGCCGGCGCCATTCTGCACAAGGGGAAGTTTCTGGTGGTGTCGCGGGTAGAAGGCGCGGACCGCAAATCCTTTTTCGCCGTCGCCGAGAGCGAGAATGGCACGGATAACTTCCGCTTCTGGGAGTACCCGATCCTGATGCCAGAGACCGCCAACCCGGACATCAATGTTTATGACATGCGGCTGGTGAAGCACGAGGACGGCTGGATCTATGGCCTTTTCTGCACCGAGCGCAAAGACCCGGCGGCGCCGCAGTGGGATACCTCCTCTGCCGTAGCGCAGTGCGGCATCGCCCGCACCAGGGACCTGAAGACCTGGGAGCGGCTGGCCGATCTGAAATCCAAGTCACCCCAACAGCGTAACGTTGTCCTGCATCCCGAATTTGTCGATGACAAGTACGCCTTTTACACGCGGCCACAGGACGACTTCATCCAGGCCGGCAAGGGCGGCGGCATCGGCTGGGGATTGTCGCCCAGCATCGAGCAGGCCGAGGTCGATGAGGAGATCATCCTCGACAACCGCGAGTATCACACCATTCAAGAGGTGAAGAACGGCCTGGGCCCAGCGCCCATCAAGACCAAGAAGGGCTGGCTGCACCTGGCGCACGGAGTGCGCAACACGGCTGCCGGCCTGCGCTACGTGCTCTACATGTTCCTGTGCGAACTGGAGCGGCCGTGGGTGGTCACCCACAAGCCGGCGGGCTACTTCATCGCTCCCGAGGGAGCCGAGCGTGTGGGCGACGTATCGAACGTGGTCTTCAGCAGCGGCTGGATCGAACGCAAGAACGGCGATGTG
>JBEKCX010000373.1:0-3007 GCA_050014655.1 Occallatibacter sp.
CTCATCCAATATGCGCAAATTGTGGTGTTTCTCCAACGATGCCTTGATGCCCCGCATCATGGTGCAGGCCACGTCTTCGGTCGGCTCTTCAACCTTGACGACCTGGAACCTCCGGGCCAGCGCCGGGTCTTTCTCGAAGTACTTCTTGTACTCCGACCAGGTGGTCGCGGCGATGGTGCGCAGTTCTCCGCGGGCCAGCGCCGGCTTGAGCAAATTGGCGGCGTCGCCCTGTCCCGCCTGCCCGCCCGCGCCGATCATGGTGTGCGCTTCATCGATGAAGAGAACTATCTTCTCGGTAGAAGACTTCACTTCGTTGATAAGTCCCTTCAACCGGTTTTCAAACTCTCCTTTGACTCCGGCGCCGGCCTGCAGGAGGGCCAGATCGAGCGAGTGAATATGAATCCCCTGCAATGCCGGGGGCACGTCGCCGCTGACCACGCGATTGGCGAAGCCCTCCACCACGGCCGTCTTGCCCACGCCGGCCTCGCCGGTCAGAATCGGATTGTTCTGGCGGCGGCGCATGAGAATATCGATCATCTGGCGAATCTCCTGGTCGCGGCCCAGCACCGGATCGATCTTTCCGGCCTTGGCATTCGCGGTCAGGTTCACCGTGTATTGATCCAGGCAAGGCGTCTTGCCCCTTGCAGCTCCGGGCGCAGCCTCTCCCGCTCCGCCACGCGCCTCTTTTGCTTCAGCCGCCGCGGCCAGGCTGGTCTGCGTCTCGCTCGACTTAGCCACAATGTCGTAGAAGCTGCTCCGCAAGCCCTCCGCGTTGACGATCTGCAACTCCTTGCTGATATCTTTCACGATCCGCGATAGCTCGTCGTGGCCCAACAGCGCAAGCAAGGTGAAGCCGGTACGGATATTCCCCGCCTGGAAATCGAGACTAGCCACCGTCCATGCTTCCGATAGCATCTTGACCACGGTGGGGCTGAAGGCCGGCGAGCGCGCATTGCCGCTCTTCAGCGAATCCAGGCTGCGCTCCAGCTCCTTGGTCAATCGCGAGCGATCGACCCCAAAGTGCTTGAGGATCGCGGCGATGTCGTTGTCGCTGGCATCGAGCGTCTTCATTAGATAGTGTTCGATCTCAATGTCGTAGTGCGTGCGCGCTACGCACAATCCGGCCGCCGCTTCCAATGTCCGCCGCGTCGTATCGTTCAACTTGTCGATGAGTGCTTTCAGGTTTGTGCTCATTGCCTTTCTTCTCCTCGGTATCCAGAATCCTTCACTGCACCAGATAAGTCGCATCGGCGGGATCGCGCCCCAGCGGCCTGGTTTTCAACCAACTGACCAACCCCAATTGCGGACGCGTTGCTCCGCCCGAGCCTAACTCGCAGGGCGGCGCATCCTCGCACGCCAACACCAATTGAACTTCCGTTTCATAACTCCCATTGGAATAAAACTTCAACCATGCCACAAGCTCGCGATAGGCTTCCTGGCCGGGCAGAAACTTCAAATACTGCTCGAAGCGCATGGGGCCGAGCGCAATGCGGATGCGCCCATGATGATCCCACACCTCGTCCCCAGCGACAACCCCCACGCCCAGGCGCTCGTTCGGTCCGCCGAATCCCGAGAAGCAGGTCTGATTCCCAGGGTCCAGCTTGCGCCATGCGCCGGCAAACTGCTGGATATGCACATCCACTCCGAAGTAGTCTTCGAGGATCTGCTCGAGCGAAGCGGCCGAACGCACATGACGCGCCAAAAGCGCAACGTAGTTCAAATAAGCATCATCGGGAATTCCGCCTCGATTGCGCAAGCCCTCCGTGCCGAGACCCAACAAATCGATGAGACGGTCGGAAAGCCGATCTTCTCCAGTTCGCTCGTACTCGATGAAAAAGCGATACTTCTCCCAGCCCCTGTAAAAGAACGAGATCATGCGATGGTTGAAGATATTGAGAAACTCCTCCATCGCATAGTCTTTCCGCCGGGTTTGGGCCAGCAGAAACTCCGTATAGGGGGCGGGCATGACGGAGATTGCGGCGCAAAGCCCCATAAACTCGACCGTCATGATCGCCTGGCCATTCTCCGCGCGCCGTAACTCATGAATCTCACTGGGCGGAAACGCGAGCGAAGTCCGCGCCGCAAAGCGAATCGTCTCTCCCTGGGGCGTGATGAAATACCCCACCGGCTTGAGCTCGCGCTCCATCTTCTGGAGCAGGCGCACGGCCTGAAAAAAATGCACGCGAAAGGGCTCTTCGTCCAACATCTTGCGAAGATTGGCCAACTCGGGTCTTTGGTCGCTTGTTGTTGCCTGCACGGTCACAGCAGGGCTTGAGTCCCAGCTCTCGGCGGCCATTTCGCCAGCGCCTCCTTTCGTAGAGTACTCCGCGCGGTGAGTTGCGAAAAGCTGTTCATGGCGGCGTAACCGGCAAGAAAGCGATCCAGAACGGCGGCAAACAGATACAATCCGCTGCCGGCAAACTGCTGCTCGTCGAACTCCATCTCCACCTGGGTTCCGCGCGCCGGAATGAGACCGTAAGCCGAGTCGACCAGGGCAAAACCGGGCGCGGAGTTCATCTTCAGGATCGATCCCACCTGGTTGTCGCTGGCCGTGGAGTCGGTCAGGTTGTGCAGGCGCAGAATCTCATGCATGGCTGTGCGCCCCTCTTCGTTGAGGGAGAGATAATTCAGCGAAAGCAGCGAGATCAGCCGCCACAGGTGTCCTTGCCCGCTGGGCGGATTGACGCTTGCCGTGGGGCGCCGCAAGCCCGTCACAGTCTTGGCCGCCGCGTACCCGACGGCCTCAAAGTCGCCGGTTTCAGATCCAAAACGGAAGCGGGACGGCAGATCGAAGTTGGTGCAAAGGGCGCGCACCATCAGCACGTCCGCCTCGGGGTCAGTGAAATTGCCGGTCAGGTCGACCACCGAAATGGTCACTGTGGAGGGTTCCCGCTCGCCAAACTCATTCATGCGCCGGGCTGCCGCCCAAAAGGCCAGGCCCTCCCCGCTGCGAGTCTGATGGCGGTATGCATGGATAGGCTCGAGCACCACCGATTGGCGCAGCTTT
>JBEKCX010000374.1:0-2994 GCA_050014655.1 Occallatibacter sp.
CGGTAGCCCTTGCGCAAGAGGCGCGCCAGGTAGCTCTCCACCGCGTGATAGGGAACCCCGCACATCGGCTGGTTGCGTTCCCGGTCGCGCGCCGTCAGCGTCAACTGCAACTCCCGGCTCACCGTCACCGCGTCGTCGTAGAACAGCTCGTAGAAATCCCCCATCCTGAAGAACAGCAGCGCATCCGGATTCTCCCGCTTGGCCGCCGTCCACTGGCGCATGAACGGCGTCAGCTCCGCCGCGGGTCGTTCGGCAGTGCGCGCGGGCTGCGCCGGCTCAGACGAAGCATCGTCCAAAGCAGCGGAGTGCGGAGCCGCGAACTGAATCTCGTCGCTGTTCACGTTGCCTTCAAGAGTATCGTGACAGGATGCGGAAGCGGTAGACAGTTTTGCCGGCAAGCGCGGAATCCAAACAAATCTCCAAGAATACAGCGTCGCGAGATATAATTCTTCCGTTGCATGAACCCCGGTCGGAATGAAGTCTATTCAATCAGTCTGTGAGGCCCCATGATCCCAATACATCGAGCTCTTCTCGCTGCGGCAATCCTTCTGGCAGCGCCTGCTCTCTACGCCAAGAACCAGGTAGACGCCATCCAAGGTCAGATCGACAATCTTCGCGATGTACCTCTGGCGCAGCGGCCTGCGACTCTGGTAAAGCTGGCCACCGACATCCGCGCCCTCCCGGCCGGCAAGGCCAAGGTCGATCTCGCCGACAAGCTCTGCCACCAGGTCACTGAGGGCGATCCCGGCCGTGATACGATCCAGGCCGCCGCCGACACGCTCTCGCAGGCTCTCGCCGAGTCTCCTGTCCCGGCGAAGAAGGACACACCGCCGGCGCCCTACTTCGATTTGGCTAGGCTGGTTCGATACGAGGGCGTCACCGCCTCCCTCAAGGACCCGCTCTTTGCCAAGGCCGCCGATACCCTGGTCAACTACGAAGCGGATATTAACAAGGTGGATTTCACCCTCAAGGATCTGCAAGGAAAGAAAGTCACCTTCTCGCAGTTCCGCGGCAAGGTCGTGCTGGTCAACTTCTGGGCCACCTGGTGCCCGCCCTGTATCCAGGAGATGGGCGACATCGACGCCATTTACACTCACATGGCGTCTCAGGGGCTGGTTGTCCTGGCCATCGACCCGGAGGATGCCCCCGTTGGGGAACCAATGAAAATCCCTGAGTTTGTTGGGAAAATGCGCTATCACCCGACTGTCCTTCTCGATCCGGGATGGAAGGTCGCCAACCAGTTCCACCTTGACGGCGGCATTCCCAAGACCTTCGTCTTCAACCGCGAGGGCAAGCTGGTGGCCGTGGCCATCGACATGCGCACCCAGCGCCAGTTGCTGAACATGCTGGCCCTTGCCGGCATCCGTCCCTGATCCTGGCCGGAACCCCAGGTCGCGCCCGCCGCGGCGGCAGGCCTGGGGCGCCCGCATTCAGCATGAGTCCGCGCCGCCTGCCTTTGCCGGGAAACCTCCGGGAAAGCACCGTGCAATCCTCTGGCTCTCGCTGAACGAGAGCGATTTGACGATTCTCCAGGCGCGCGGGCCGTGTACATGCGTTCGAATCGACCTTTGCTCCAGCGAGAACTCGCTCCAAGGTCACCGGTCCGCCTCAGCCGCCCTCCTTCGCACCGCAGCCACAAACACCTGCGTGTTGCTCATGTACGCCGCGGCCGGATGGACACCTTTGTTGCGTTGGGCGCGATCGTCGTCGCCATCAATAAGGAACGCATCCATGGCGCGCGCTGAATAGGAGCCCGTTGTGGGGCGCAGGACGAGAAACAGAAGATACCGCGAGCCGACAACGAGCTGAGGGAAGCCATCATCAACAATCTTGATTTGGTGGCCGTCAACTTGCATCGTGCCGCCGGGCCGTGTGATGAAAAGCTCGCTTCCTGGTTGCAGATTCAATCCGCGCTTTGCGTGGATAACTTCATCGACAAGCAGAAGCGAGTCGGTAACCATCCCCTTCTTGCTGGAATTGAAGACGGAGGTCTCTTGAGCAATGCGTCCCACCACGGCAACATCGCTCGTTTTCAGCACCCGAGCCAGATAGAGATCGGCCCCCTGCCTGGTTCCGAGAAGAGCGGGATCGGATTCCTCCGGCGGCAGCCAGGGAATTCCCGACTGCGCAAGGGTCAGATCCGAATTCGCATTGCGGACCCTGTCTTCGAGGGTGGGCAAATTCGGATTCGATGAGCCCGCACCAAAAGTATCCCGGTCCGCATTGGCCTGGTCAACAAGGGCGCGCATATCCGGGCCAGGGAATTGGGCGCCAAGTGCGCAAGCCGCAAGAGTCAATAGGACAATCCACCGAAGTCTCATTCGCTTCCCCAGAAGAAAGACATTTCCGGCGCAAGATCGCAAATGGTTGCGCCCTGAATGTCAAGGGCGGAGCAAAGTTCAGAAGAAAGTCCGCCCAATGCCAGAAATCGGGCCGCTGGTATTCCTAAGAACCCCCTTAGTTCGGACTCGTCCCCCAGATAATTCCGCGGCCCGGAGGGGTGAGGTAGACCGTGCCGAAGGTGCGCATATCGCCGCAGATGGCGTTGATCCCGCCCCATTGATGAGCCGCGTCGTTGATCTGCAGCCAGGTAACTCCGGCATCCGTTGAGCGATAGACTCCGTTGACTCCGCCAATCTGGCCGTCGAGATAGAGCGCGGGTTTGAGCGATCCGTTGGGCCCGGCTCCGAAGCTGAGATGAATGGCATATTGGACTCCGCCGACGGCGGTCAGGTTGGGCGCGGCAGCCGTGCCGGTGTTGGTGTAGAGCGGGGAGGTGGCGCCTCCTGCCAGCCACAGGTCGGCCTGCGCATCGGGCAATATGACCAGGGTTCCACCGCCGGGCAGGCCCGTCTGCAGGGTCGTCCAGGTGGCGCCCGCATTGGTGCTTATGGCGAGCGCGCCGCCCACATAGCCGTAGTAGACCCCCGGCACCACGCGGTCGCTGACCACCTGCGCCTGCGCCGCGATGCCGGTTGAAGGGCTCCAAGATAC
>JBEKCX010000375.1:0-2983 GCA_050014655.1 Occallatibacter sp.
GTCGTGGGCCTTCACCTCAATCTGCTCCGGCGCGCGCAGGCGGTAAGGATCGAGCGCCGCCGTCTGCCAAAAGACGTTGCACTTGCCGGGGGCCTGGCAGAGACGCAGAGTGGGCGGATCGAGGCGGGTGGACTGCTTGTCGGAAAAAGCCCCACCGGCGGGAGCGAATGCGCCTTCATGGCGTCCAGCGCCCGAGCTCAACTGCTTGCGCTCGCCTGAAAAGCTCACCTGCCAAAGCTGCTGCTCCAGCGGGTTGCCCTCGTTCGAGGCATAGTCGATCAGGCGATCCTTCCAATCCACACGCAGAACTTCGCCCACCTCGAACTCGCCCCTGGTAAGCTGCCGCTCCAGCTTGGCCCCGGACGCGGCCGGATTTGCCGGGTTGTAACTGTAGAGATAGAGATGGTTGTGGCCGTCTGTCCAATTGGTCAGAACGATCGAACCGGAGCCCACGTAAACGTCGTAATCAAGGTCGTTGACAAACTTGTCGTCCGCGATTTGAAGCACTGGACGCGCTTGGCCCGTGGCGGCGTCGGCAAAGTAGAGATCCCGGTGCTTGTGGTCGCGGGTGACGGTCTCGATCCATAGCGTCCCGGGGTCCGCCCAGCCAAAGCGCGGAATGTAATCCTGGCCCGCAACGATCGGCAGCTTGACCCACACCGTCTTGCCGCCGCGCGCGCTCACCACGCCCACGCGAACCTCGGGATTGGGATCGCCGGGCTGCGGAAAACTCTGCAACTCGACCTTCGCATGGGTGGGAATCCAATCTTCGATCGGATACCGCGGCACGTTGGCCTCATTCATCTGCAGGTAGGCCAGGCGCTTCGAGTCCGGCGACCAGAAGTAATTGCTGCGCGTATCCAGCTCTTCTTCGTAGACCCAGTCCACCTCGCCGTTGAGGGTCGCCGAATTGGGCGCGGGGGCCACCGCCGCCGATGGCCTGCCATGGTCGCGCAATCGCAATACCGAAAGGCCGTGATCGCGAATGAAGGAGACGAATTCGCCGTTGGGCGAGAACTTGGGATCGTCGCCGGAGGCGGCTCCGGTGAAGCCGATCTCGATGCCGGTGCCATTGTGCAGGTCGTAGAACCAGAGCCGGCCGTTGGAATCGAAGAGCAGATGCGCCGAGTCCGGCGCCCACAAATAGCTGGCCATACTGTAGCGATCGCGATGGTCGCGGTCCGTCTCTGAGTCGCTGGCCCCGGCCAGCGATACCAGCTTGGCGCGGCTTACCAGCACGTGCGGGGCGCCGGCGCCTGGGTCCACATCGATCAGTTCGCCGCCATCCAGGTAGGTCAGATGCTTGCCGTCCGGCGACCAGGTAAGCTCGTCGGGCGGGGTTCCGATCAGCGGGCCGTGGGCGAAGATCGCTTCCACGGTGAGAGGTTTCGCCGACGGCTGGGCGGCAGGGGACTGAGCCGCGGCAGGAGGTGCCGCTAGCCCAAAAACTGCAACGGCCGGAAACAAGAGCATCGATGCGCGAGTCACAGGATTCACCTCCCGGAGCGGAGCCTGGCTCTCCAGGCTGCGATCTTCAGAAACTCAGAGTTTACCGTCGGCCGCGCCGAACTCTTAAGAAACCGTTTCGATCTTCCTGCAAATCAACTCCTGAGCGCGACTCGAATATGCAATTCCTTCAACTGCTGTTCGGTGACGGTGGTGGGGGCGTCTGCCATGAGGTCGATGGCCTTGGCGGATTTGGGGAAGGCGATGACCTCGCGCAGGCTGGATGCGCCGGCCAACAGCATGACGATGCGGTCCAGGCCGAGGGCGATGCCGCCGTGGGGCGGGGCGCCGTATTCGAGCGCTTCGAGGAAGAAGCCGAAGCGGGCGCGGGCCTCCTCGTCGCTGATGCCGAGCGACTGAAAGATCTGGCGCTGCACGTCTTTGCGATGGATGCGGATAGAGCCGGAGCCGAGTTCGAGGCCGTTCATCGCCAGGTCGTAGCAGTTGGCGCGAACGCTGGCCGGATCGCTGACCAGGTTGGCCATGTCGGCCTCGTGGGGCGAAGTGAACGGGTGGTGCGCGGGCATCCACTTTGCGGTGGTCAGGTCGTACTCGAACATGGGGAAGTCGACGACCCAGATGGGCTGGAAGGCGGCCGAGCCATCGACGGCGCTCGCGGCCTCACCGCGTGAGGCGGCCTCCTCGACCGTCCTCTGCGTCGCGGCGAATGCCCCATGCCGGTCGGCATACTTCTTGGCCAGCTCGGTGCGGAAGCTGCCTGCGGCCGAGTAGACGTTGATCTCGCGCTCGCTCAGCCGGCCTTCAAACTTGGTGTCGCTGGCATGGATTTGATGTGCCGGATCGCCGGCGACAATGATGACAAAGTCGTCCTCTGCCGCACCCACAAACTCACGCACCTTGGCTGCCGCCTCAGGAAAGCGCTTGGCCAGCCGCTTGAAATCGTCAATGAACTTGGCGCCCTTCTTCAGGTCGAAGAGAGGGTGGTTGTCCTCGCGCTCCTTGCGGCTCAGCTCGCCCACGTTCGGAATGCGGAAGGCGACGATGGGCAGAGCGGGGTCGATCTGCAAAGCAATGAGGTTCTCATCACTAAAAGCTGAGCGCACGTCAGCGAGGCCCGGAAGGCGCAGGTCGGGCTTGTCGCTGCCAAAGCGGCGCATCGACTCGTCGTAGGTCAGGCGCGGGAAAGGCGTGGGCAGCGCGACACCGGCGGCGGCAAAGCCCGCGGCCATGAACTGCTCGACGACAGTGAAGACGCTCTCCTGGCGGGCGAAGCTCATCTCCAGATCGACCTGCGTGAACTCAAGCTGGCGGTCGGCGCGCAGATCCTCGTCGCGGAAGCAGCGGGCGATCTGGAAGTAGCGGTCGAAGCCGGAGATCATGAGAATTTGCTTGAGAATCTGCGGCGACTGCGGCAGCGCGTAGAACTCGCCGGGATGAATGCGGCTGGGCACCAGAAAATCCCGCGCACCCTCAGGAGTGGACTTGGTGAGAATGGGAGTTTCGATCTCCAGAAAGC
>JBEKCX010000376.1:0-2957 GCA_050014655.1 Occallatibacter sp.
ACCCTTCCGGCGGAGGACATGATTCAAGCCTTTGCTTGGCATCGCCTGGTTCCCGCGCAGCAGGCGATGCTCTATGTCTTTGGCAACGACCGCCGCAAGCCGCTCTGGAGCGCTTTTGAGAATCGCCTGCGCCTCCCGGTTGGGGGAACGGCGCTGCTCCGTTTCGCAGTGCCGCCGGGACAGTCGGGAAATCGGATTCAGTTGGCGCTCAGCGATCCTCCGGAGGGAATCGCCATCGCGGACGTGAGCCAGGCCGGCGGTTTTCTTCAGATTCGCATCACTGCGGATCCGAAGGTCAAGCCGGGATTGGCCGGGAACCTGATTGCCGAGGCGTCGGCGCTCAAGCCGCCCTCCCCTTCGGATACACAAACAAAGCCTCCCCGGCCTGTGCCGTTGGGAATCCTTCCCGCCATTCCGTTTGAAGTTGTGCAACCTTAGCTTGGAATTGCGCGCACGCGAACGCAGTTTCATGACCCTTGAGCCTTCGCAATAGAATGGAAAGATGGGAACCGAGAAGGATCGCGGGGCCATTCGAGAAGAATCGGCAACTGAGAGATCGGCTGCCAGTCGCGCTCGCGCCATCGAAGAGATCATTTCCAGGCCCCCTGACGACATAATCCACCTTCGTGCTGCAATTCAAAGGATGGTTGCAGCGCAGTGGCAACGGTACGTTCCGCCGGCGCTGGGCGCAGCCACATTGGGATGCAGCTCAACCAAGGCCGCGAAGGTGCGATTCCTGGCGGAGATGTACTCGCGCGCCTGCTACTCGATGATGGTTGTGAGTTCCCGCAGTCCGCTGTTCCTGCGCATACCTTTCCGATGCGCGTGCCGGCTGCCCATCTCTCGCGCAGTTGCTTTAGCGGCGGGTTCGTGGATGGTCTCGTTCTTGGATCGGCTGCTCCCGAGACGCGTTCATCGGCAACTGGCGCTCATGGCCACCATGATGGCTCTGATAGATCAACTGGTTGACGATGCTATGGCGAACGACCCGAACGATGCTTCTCAGATTGCATTGTTTCTCACGACTGTAACTCAGCCGCGGGATCCGCTTCAGGGAGCATTGCAAAAACTCGCCCGCTGCGTCAGGGAAAACGAAGACAGTTGGCAAGCGAAATACTGGAATGCAGTGCTCCTTCCCGCGACCGGGAATTATTGCCGGGAAGAAGCGCTGGCTGCGACGAAAGCAGACGACCCCAGTGGAATGGGATTTCGCTGGGCCGGAATTGAAGCTGCGATCAATGGCATGTGGTATGCGGTCGGGCCGTATCTGGGTCTTGACGATAACTTCGAAGTCATGCGGCGAAAAGACTGGAACGCTGAGCAACAATGGATGGCCGATACGTCTCTCCTCATGCAGATGATCGATGACTGGATCGATCAGGAGGAAGACCGCGCCGTTCGAACGACAGCGGTTCTCAGCGGTGAATGGAGTCCCGCGGGAGTTCAGGAGCTTTACCGGAAGACCGTTGCTGACCTCATCCTGCTTCTTAGTAAGAATGGCGTGCGAAACAACACGATTGGAGCTTTGTTTGTGGATCTCTACACGGACTTCATTTGTGTAGGTTTGGACGCAATGAAAGGCGGCATTGCCCTTTGAGCCGCTGAGATTCGCCTCGCAACTTCGTTCTCAGTCCCCTCACAGCAGCCCGAGTCACGTTTCCAGCCCCGGCTCGGCACGTTTCGCGGATTCCGGCCGCTGTGGTGGCCGATCCCAACGCGTACGATCAATGCGCGGCCTCGTGAACCCTGACGGTTCCGCTGGCCCCGGCGATACTGACGATGGCCAGCCCAGGCGCCGTGCCGTCGGGAATTCTGAAGTCGACCTGCGAGGGCGAGACGAACACGAGCGGCGCGGGACGGGTGACGCCGGCCGCGTCGGTCACCATCGCCTGAACGCCGGCCAGAGTCTCCGACAGGCTTCCCCAGGGAGCGAAACGCTCGACGAAGCTGAGGTTCTGACCATGCGCCGAGACAAAGCTGTTGGCCGTCACCCGACGCCTGCCATCATCGGACCTGACGATTCGCAACTCCGGTCCGCCAAATCCGACCAGCACGGCGCTTCCCGATGGCACCGCGATGGAAAACGTTCCAGCGGAAGAGAGATCGGCAGCGCCCACAGTTTCTAGCTCCGCGGGCGACCATGTTCCGTCGGCCGTCACCGCCGCGCCGCCCAGCAGGAAACCGGTGGTGGAATCAAGAGCCGGCGCGGTGAGCCTCATCGCCAGCGCCCTGGTGTAAGCAGAACCGGGTTTGATCTCCACGACAGCGTCGTGCGAGGCGTCTTCGTTCACCACCGTGACGCGCAGCGCGCCATCCCTGTCGAGTACCGCGTAGGCGTTCACATCGATTCCGCCGCTGGCGAGCGTGATGGGCACAAGGCGGCCCGCGGAGGCGGCGTGAAACAGCAGCAACGCATCGTACAGCGGGCGCGCCGAAACGTTGGTGCTGGTGGCCTCGATCGGCGTGTACGATCCCTTGCCTGAGTCGCCCACGTTGAAGTTAACCCCCGCCGCCCCGTTGGAGGCCAAGGTAAACATGTAATCCACGCCCCAGAGCGCGGACGCAAAGGTATTGCTAACGCCGGAGGTGCCGCCGCCATAGCAGGAATTGGACTCCGCCATGCGCCAGGGCACACTGGCCGATTGCGCGATGGTTTCCAGTTGGGCTGCCTCCGTGGCGGCTCTGGCGTGGGCAGCCGCGCCTAACAAATTCGGGATGGTGCAGGCTTTGGGAGAATCGGCTCCCAATTCGGAAACTGGACCGAGCGGATAAAAGTGCTGGGTGAGGAGCGCAACTCGGGAGCCGTAAGTGGCGGCGAATTGGGCCGTCCAGGTACTTACATATGTGGCGTTGGCAGGCCCGGTGAGCACCGCGCGGGGGTTGGCGGCCTGAATCGCATTGGCGAAATCATCCCAATCCGACAGGTATTCGGACAAGGTAAAGCTGGCGGGCTCGTC
>JBEKCX010000377.1:0-2891 GCA_050014655.1 Occallatibacter sp.
TCACCTTGGCGTCGGGAACGATGTCGGTCACCAGCACATTCACGATCTCATAGCCGAAGGTGGCCATGTCCGCGTCCAGCTCCTGCTTGACCGCCGCGGCGATCGACGACTGCGAAGCGAAGACCTCATCCAGCGTCATTCCCGGCACGTGACCCAGAATCACCTGCTCCACATAGCTCTTGATCTGCGCCACCGGATCGGAGAGCTTGTAGAAGGCGTCATAGACCTTTTCCTGGCGAACGCGATTCTGCACCGAAATCGGAATGGTCACGAAAACGTTGTCCTTCGTCTTGGTTTCCATGGTCAGCGTGATCTGGTTCACGCGCAAACTCACCACGCCCGCCACCGAATCGAAGTAGGGATACTTCCAGTTCAATCCGGGCTCGGCCACCCGCAGAAACTTGCCGAAACGCGTAATCACGGCCATTTGCGCCGTGTTCACGGTGAAAAAGCTTCCCAGAATCAGGGAGAGCGCGAAGATAGCGACAATCGCCAGCAGAATCAGCAAGAATACGCCCATTTGAGTCCTCCGTTGCCCGCCATTCGAGGCAACACCGGATTATACAGGAGAGCCATTTCAGCCGGATTGCAGCCTTTGGCGCCGGCGCACAACTGCTTCCTCCGGTTTCCCTTCAACTGAAGCTGCCGGATGCGCCTCTCGGCCAACTATGGCAAGGCCGCTACTGCACTTCCCCCACATAAACCCCGAACGGCCCCAGTTGAAACTGCCCCAGCCAGGCCGGATCGCCTGCGCCGGGCGTCTTCAGCAGCGTCTTCGTCTTGCCGCCCGACCCCGGAATGCTCAAGCTCACCGTTTGCGGCTCGGCGGTGAAGTTGACCGATACCACCACCGCCGGCGTCCCCGGCGCCTGCCGAAGCCAGCTCAGCACCTTGGTGTTGCCCGTGTCGAGCATCACGTTCTCGCCCTGAGCCAGGGCCGCGTTGGTCTTCCTCAGGCGAATCAGGCTCCGGTACCACATAAGCAGCGAGTCGGGATCGTTTTGCTCCGCCTGGACGTTGATGGAGGCGGCGCTGGGCGGCACGGGCAGCCACGGCGCGGCCTTCGAGAATCCGGCGTTCGCGCTCCCGTCCCACTGCATCGGCGTGCGTTCCCCGTCGCGGCCTTTTTCCTTCGGCCAGCCGGTCACGCCGATGGGGTCCTTCACGTCCTCCTTGCGCGCGGGCGGCGTGGTCTTCATCCCGATCTCGTCGCCGTAATAGAACAGCGCCGCGCCCCGGCTGGCAAACAGCACCGTCGAGAGCACCCGCTGAATCTCCGTGTCGTGCGCCCCGTCGCCGTAGCGCTCGCCCAGGCGCGGGTTGTCGTGGCTGTCGAAGAGCAGCAGCGGCGTGTTCTCGCCTATCTGCGTCTCCACCTCGCTCAGCCGGGCGCGGAACTCCTCCACGTCCAGCTTGTTGATCATGCCCACCTGCGTGTCCATGGGCAGTTCAAACTCCGGCTTGTTCGCCGGCCCATACATCTTGGCCAGCTCCGCGATGTTGGGCATGTAAGTCTCGCCGATCAGCACCCGCGTCCCCGGAAATTCATCGGAGCTGAAGGTGTCCATGTGCGCGCGCATCTCCTGCACCACCGGGTGCAGGCCGGGCAGGTTCGAGGTCTTTGAGGCGTCCAGTTGCGGGTCGCCATACGCGTTGATCTTCGGCTTGCCGCTCTCGTCCTTGACCACTCCCTCGTCCGTCAGGTTGGGATCCTCGAACAGCGTATTGATCGCGTCGAACCGGAATCCGCCCACCCCCCGCTTCAGCCAGAACCCGATGATCTCCTTGAAGGCCTCGTGCACCTTCGGATTGTTCCAGTTCAGGTCCGGCTGCTGGATATAGAACTTGTGGTAGTAGTACTGCCGTGTCTTCTCATCCCACTCCCACGCCGAATGGCCGAAGTAAGACTGCCAGTTGTTCGGCGGCGCGCCCTTGTCGGTGTCCGGGGCCCCCAAGGACAGGTCTTCGTCCTTGGGGTGGTTCGCCGTTTCGCCTTTGCCATCGTGCCACATATACCAGTCGCGGTAGGGGTTTTCGCGCGAAGACCGCGACTCGAGGAACCACGGATGCTTGTCCGAGGTGTGGTTCATCACCATGTCCATAATCACGCGGATATGGCGTTTCTCCGCCTCGGCCACGAGGCGGTCGAAGTCGGCCAGTGTGCCGTACTGCGGGTCGATGTTCTCGTAATCCGAGATGTCGTAGCCGAAGTCCACCTGCGGCGAGGGATAGCAAGGCGTCAGCCAGATGGCGTCCACTCCCAGCTCCTTCAGGTAGTCCAGCCGTTCGGTAATGCCGTTCAGGTCTCCGATGCCGTCCCCGTTCGAGTCCTGAAAGCTGCGCGGGTAGATCTCGTAGATCACGGCGTTCTTCCACCAGTCCCGCTCGCTGGCTTGGGTTGCGCCGCCGGTTTGGCTCGCGGATAGCGCGGGCGCAGCTTGCCCGATGGCGATGCACGCTCCAGCCGCGAGGATGAGAACCAGCGCGCAGCTTTCCAGCGCCCTTGCGATTCGTCTTGTACAGGTTGCCCAGTGCATCTCAGCCTCCTCCGTCTGCTCGCGCTGCTCATCCGTTCGCCGGCAGCCCGACCCAAGCCAAGCTATCACATCCCGCGCCTCGGCAGCACCCGCTCCGACAGATCCGCTACCACGACCTGGCGACCAGCCGGACCCAACAGGAAAGAACGGCCGCGTTTGTGGGAGAAGGCAGTTCCCGGACCTGGGCGTCTGACCGCTCGATGTTGTACCAAGATTGGGTGCCCCACCCTCGGCGCTGTCATCCTGTGTATGACGACGTTGGCTGTTGTCAAGGCACAAAAGGGCGTTGGCGTGGGCGGCGGGGTCAAGGGCGCCGTTCTGTGGCGTTCATCTTGACCCTTGACGCCGCCGCCC
>JBEKCX010000378.1:0-2793 GCA_050014655.1 Occallatibacter sp.
TTCACCCGCGGAAGCAGCGCGGCCGACAAGCGCCGCTCGCGTGTGCCTTCAGCCTCGTCGACGCGCGTGCCGGCGACAAGCACACTGAGGTTTGCCTGCAGCCCCCTCTGAATCGCATCCTGCAACGTCAGGCGGTATGGCGGCGATTGCTGCGCTGCGCAATTCGCGCCTGGGATCGGGCCCGCGATCGCGCTCGCCAGACCTAGAAGAACGGCAATGCGGAAAATGAATCTCATGGTTCCTGCTCTCGACTGGAGTTGGCGATCGATCTCCAGAAGTGCTGAAAGCTGTCTTCCATCCTTGCTTCGAGCGCCGGCTCCCCATGCAGCGACCATAGCAGCACGGTTCCCATGCACGTTTGCAGAAGCTGGGTCGCAACCTTATCCCTTTTCAACCGAGGGTCGATCTCGTGGCGCTCTTGCCCCGCGGCCACAACTTCCGCGATCATCTTGAGGCCCTCGCGCATATTGCTTCCGATGATGCTGCGAACTCCCTCGCTGGTCTGGAAGGAGGAGATGAAGGCGCGCGCCAGGCTGGGACTGCGTCCCGGTTCTTCCACGAGGCGCAACATCAAATGGTGAAGCACGGAGTGTATGGCCCGCTTGCTGTTCCCACCGAGCAGCAAGGCTTCTCTCATCTTGCGAAGCTGAATCTCCGCCATCACGCCCAGTACGTGGTCTTTGCTCTCGAAATAGTTGAAGAAGGTTCCCTTGCCCACATCCGCAGCTTCGGTGATCTGCTCCACCGTGACGTTGGAATAGCCGCGCTCCGCAATCAGTTGAAGTGCGCACCGGAACAGCCTCAGACGCGTCTCCGCGCCGCGGCGTTCCCGTCGCCCCATGCCGGCCCGGCGGGGAGCCTTCCCGGCAGCAAGGCCATCGGGGAGTGTGGCCGCTGGCGATAAATGACTGCTACTCATAGATGGGGATAACCCGTTCATGACCACTGGTCACATTCTCACACCGATCTCCGCATTTGTCAACTGGGACTCTTGTCTCGCACAGGGCGAGCCTAAGAAAATGAGCTTGCTGCCAAGTTTCTCCCCGGCTGTCTCGCAATCTCCCGCCACTGGCCCCCGCCGTCCCCGGCCCACTGCAATCCTGGAAAGTACAACCGCCGGCCTATCCGCCTCGGCCGGGAATCATCGATCTGCTCTGCGCGCTGCGTTGACCACTCTGCAGGCGGATTTGCTCGCTTTGAGTGGTCCGCAAATTCAATAGGCTAAAAAGTTGCCAATGGGACTCGCGGAGATGTATAAATCGTTGCGTGGCGGTTCATCGGCGAACTTCGCCTCGATCCTCACTCTTCCTGGAGCCCTCTTGAGACGCATTCTTCTTTTCGCTCTCTTCACCGCCGCGCTCGCCGCCCATGCGCAGAGATTCATTTGCGGCCGGGTCGAGCAAGGTTCCATCGAACTCGCTGCAGGCTCCGTTTACTCGGCAACCTCGCCCGGCTTCGATCTGAACACCGCTCCGCAAATTGCTCCAAACTCCTGCTCCAGCGACAAGCCCTTCTTCTTCTCCGTAGCGCTGCCCGAAGGGAGTTATCGAGTTGCCGTGGTCCTCGGCGCCGCCAGCCCATCTACCACAACCGTTTGGGCGGAGGCGCGGCGGCTGATGCTTGAAAAGGTCTTCATCAAGGCCAAGGGCTCGGTCAACCGCTCCTTCGACGTCAATCTGCGCGTGCCGGAGATCGCCGGCGATTCCACCCAGCGGGTGCGGCTCAAACCCCGCGAAATCGGCAACCTGGACTGGGATAACAAACTCACTCTCGAATTCAACGGCGACCACCCCGGCTTTCGGTCTATTGCTCTAAAGCCCCTCAGGGAAACAACCATCTATCTCGCGGGCGATTCCACAGTGGTGGATCAGGATGTGGAACCGTGGGCCGCCTGGGGACAGATGCTTCCCCGCTTCTTTCGCCCCGGCGTCGTGGTTGCAAATCACGCCGAGTCCGGTGAGACGATACGAAGCTTTGAAGGCGAGCGCCGACTTGCCAAGGTCATGTCCCTCATCCAGCCGGGAGACTATCTCTTCATGCAGTTCGGCCACAACGATCAGAAACCCTACGCCGTCTCCATCGACGACTATAAGAAGCTGCTGGCAGAGTATGTCGCGCAAACTCGCGCCAAAGGTGCGACGCCGGTGCTTGTTACCAGCATGAACCGCCGCACCTTCGACGCCGATGGAAAGATCACTAACTCTCTTGCCGGCTATCCCGATGCCGTCCGCGAAGTCGCGGCTGCCCAGCACGTTGCGCTCATCGATCTCAACGCAATGAGCAAGACACTATTCGAAGCGATGGGCCCGGAAGGCTCAATGAAGGCATTCATGCACTACCCCGCAAACGCCTTCCCGAACCAGGCGCAAGCTATCAGCGACGACACTCATTTCAACACCTACGGCGCATATGAACTGGCGCGCTGCATCGTTCACGGCATTCGCCAGGCGAAACTTCCTCTCCGTAAGTTGCTGGCCAAAGACATCCCGGACTTCGACCCGTCCAAACCCGATCCGCAGGCAGAGTTCAACCTGCCCGCAACTCCCATTCCACCCAAAACCGCCAACGAAATGAAGGTTCCGCAGGTTTAGAATGAGTAATCACCAGGTCTCGCCTTGCCATTTCCGCCGGGATGGCTTGGGTTTTTTGTCGGACCGGCGAGCAGGAGTAACTCCATGAACTCTATGAAGCGCATTTCCGTTCAATCCAGCCATATCTCCGCGCTCCGTTCGGTGGCGGGACTGGCGCTTTTCTTTTTACTCTCGACCCTTTTGCTTGCGCAAGGTTCCACTC
>JBEKCX010000379.1:0-2748 GCA_050014655.1 Occallatibacter sp.
GGGTGCGCGGCGACACGATCGAGGTCTTTCCGACTTACGACGAGTCGGCTTACAGAATTGAGTTATTCGGGGACGAGATCGAGAGCCTGTCGCAGATCGATCCGTTGTTCGGGACGGTGAAGCAGCGGTACGCGCGGCTGCCGATCTATCCCAAGAGCCACTACGTGATGCAGCCGGAGCAGAAGGCGCAGGCCATCGACTCGATTGTTGCGGAGCTGAACGCGTGGGCGCCGGAGCTGGAGGCGCAGGGGCGCATGGTGGAGGCGCAGAGGATTCACCAGCGGACGCGCTTCGACCTGGAGATGATCAAGTCGATGGGCTACTGCCACGGGATCGAGAACTACTCGCGGCACTTCAGCGGGCGGAAGGCGGGCGAGGCGCCGCCGACGCTGCTGGATTACTTTCCGCGCGACTTTCTGCTGTTTGTGGACGAGAGCCACGCGACCATTCCGCAGGTGCACGGGATGTGGCACGGGGACCGCAGCCGCAAGCAGAACCTGGTGGACTACGGCTTCCGGCTGCCCTCGGCGCTGGACAACCGGCCGCTGAAGTTCGACGAGTTCGAGGAGCGGGTTTATCAGGCGATCTACGTTTCAGCCACGCCGGGGCCGTATGAGCTGACGCGCTCGGCGGGGGTGGTGGTGGAGCAGGTGATCCGGCCGACCGGCCTCGTGGACCCGGAGGTGGAGGTGCGGCCGGTGAAGGGGCAGATCGACGACCTGCTGGGGGAGATTCGGGACCGGGCCAAGCGCGGCGAGCGGGTGCTGGTGACCACGCTGACCAAGCGCATGGCCGAGGACCTGGCCGGCTATTACACCGAAGTGGGGGTGCGCTGCCGCTACATGCACTCGGAGATTGAGACGCTGGAGCGGGTGAAGCTGCTGGCCGGGCTGCGCAAGGGCGAGTTCGACGTGCTGATCGGCATTAACCTGCTGCGCGAGGGGCTGGACCTGCCGGAGGTCTCGCTGGTGGCCATTCTGGACGCGGACAAGGAGGGGTTCCTGCGCTCGGCGGGGTCGCTGATCCAGACCATGGGACGGGCGGCGCGGCACATCGAGGGCAGGGCGATTCTGTACGCCGACCGCGTAACCGACTCGATGCGGCGGGCGATAGACGAGACGGACCGGCGGCGAAACGTGCAGCGGGCCTACAACGAGGAAAACGGAATTACGCCGCAGTCGATCATCAGCACGGTGGATATGGGACTGGCGCAGATCTTGAAGGCCGAGTATGGCGAAGTGGAAGCGGAGGAGACGGCGGGGCTGCCGGAGGGGTTCGCCACCCAGGCGGAACTCGACAGTTTCATCGCCCGGCAAGAGGCGGAGATGCGCGAGGCGGCCAAGAAGTTCGAGTTCGAGCGGGCGGCGCGGCTGCGCGACTCGATCAAGGAGCTGCGCGAGAAGGAGTTTCTGTTTGGGTAGGGGCGCGGGCGGGCGGCGACGCGCGCGGACGGCAGGGAGATGAAACGTCCCTCAGGGGCTGAAGCCCGCGCGGGTTTTGCGGGGTTCATGTACGGGCTGAAGCCCGTACCCTTCGCCGAAATGGAGTTTTCGGAACATCCAGAGCGGGGCTGCCCAGGCTAATGACGAAGCTCCCGCGGGCAACCGAAACCGGCTGGCTCTCATCCTAGTTACTTAGTTGTAAATGGATGGCGGCCGGCCCATCCCCAGGGCCGCGCGGGGCTCAGGGGCTCATGGCGACGATTCTGTTGGTGGACAGCGATCCCCTCCAGGCGCATCAGCGCAGGTCGATCCTGGAACGGCGATTTCCGGATGTGCAGCGGGTGGGCGATGCCGCCGAGGCTCTTTGCCTTGTGGAGCAGCCACAGTTCGCCGCCAATCTTGGCCTGGTGATCTCAGGACAGCACATGCAGGGCATTGGCGGGCCAGCGTTTGTAGCCGAGCTGCATCTACGCATACCCTCGTTGCCAGTGCTGGTGCTGGGCAAGGCCGGCGAAGTCGCGGAAGACTACTGCGGCGAGTGCATGCGCTTTCTCCCCTGGCCTGTGGCGGGCAAGGAGATGCTGGCGCTGGCGGACGAGATGCTCGCGCTGAACGGGTTGAAGACACCCTAGCGTCATGAGTCTGGGGGTTCTTTGCGTCTTTCAATAGACGAAACGCAGGTCCTTCGACTCCGTCCGCCGCGGCGGACTCCGCTCAGGATGACAGTTCTCTTTATTGATTACATTTCAGACTCAGGGCACTCCGCCCGATTCTCAGTTTGCGCTCAGGACAAGGTCAGGCTGAGTTGAGCGGGGAATCCGGCGGGAGGCTGATTCATCCCTGAGAAGGAAGGCCCTTCAGTCGCAGCCGGCGGAATTCCGCGCCTCTTCCGGAATGGATGCCAAACGGTAGGAATTGACAGGGACGCTACTCGTGAAGTGCTAGTCGAGAGGGCCACCTTTGTGTGATTCGAGGTTACATCCTCGGTAACCTGCATCCATGTTTCCCGTCACGTCATTTTCAAGTCTCCCGTCATGTCATATCCCACGAAAGATACGCCAGAATTCTTGACCGGCGCGGACGGCCCCCATAGGCTCGAAATGTGGTTCACACAAACAGATGCGTAGGCTGCAGCCTCCATCCCCCATTGCGGCGGCGAGCATCAAGGAGATGGAAGGAGAGGTCTAGAGCATTTTAGGAATTACTGTAGACGTTCTATGCAGTGGTTGAACCATGCCTTTGCGTTGTCTGGCGTGATCAGCTGAATGGCTTCGGCGATCGCTTTTTCCAGCGCTTCTTTGGTTCT
>JBEKCX010000380.1:0-2740 GCA_050014655.1 Occallatibacter sp.
ATCCTAAGTTCGAGGGATTCGCACAATGACTTTGATGGACGCTCCTGTCTTCGATGAGGCCCGCGAACGGCGGCGCCAGAGGATTCTGTTCGGCTCCGGCGGGCTGCTCTTGGCGCTGCTTATCGGTTGGTGGCTGGTGGCGGGAAGGCCGGTGGATCTTCCCTGGAACTGGAACAGCTACCTGATGGGGCGGTCGGCTGCCAACCGGTTCCTGACGGCTGTGGAGCAGAACGACCTGCCCAAGGCCTATGGCATCTGGAGGCACGACCAGGACTGGCAGCATCACGCGCAGGACGCCGTTTACCCTTACTCGCGCTTCCAGGACGACTGGAGTTCGACTAGCCCGGCCAACGAATATGGAGCGATCCAGAGTCACCAGATGGCGGCGGCGCGCATGTACGGCAATGTGCTGCTGATGGCGGTGCTGATCAACGGGCGCAAGAGCAAGCCGCTGAACCTGACCTACGACCCCAAGACGCACACGCTGAGCTTTGCGCCGGATGGGGTAGGGCTGTATCTGGGGCCGTAAAAGGCAGCGGCCCGGCAGATCGGCGTGCTGGCAGTTGGCGTCCCACTTCGGGGGCGAAGCGGCTTGGCAAACTGGCGAAGTGGCTTCTTGATGGGCTCCATTCTCTGCGCGAATCGGCGCAGGAGATGGAGCTCTTGGGCTTGATGGGGCAGACTTTGGCTTATGCGCCGGAGTGCTGGGCGGCCAGGGCCGCAAGCGTCGCTTCCAGGCTGGCCGCGTCTTCGACGTTGAGGGATTCCTGCGCTGGGTCAATCTGGCGAAGCAGCCCGCAGAGGACTTTGCCGGGACCAACTTCAACGAACAGCTCCGCCCCCGCGCCCACCAGCGACTGCATGCAATCCACCCAGCGGACGGCGCTCGTGACTTGGCGAATGAGGGCGTCGCGGGCGGCCTCTGCGGTGGTGACCAGGCCGCCGGTGACGTTGGCGGCCACAGGGATGCGGGGATCGGCGAGCTTGAGGGTTGAAAGGACGCGGGTCACCTCCTCCTGCGCGGGCCACATCAGGGCGCAGTGGAAGGGCGCGCTCACCGGCAGCGGGACGGCGCGGCGGGCGCCTTTGGCCTTGCACAGCGCCGAGGCCTTTTCGACCGCCGCTGCCGCTCCGGAGATCACCGTCTGGGCGGGGGAGTTGAGGTTGGCGGCGGCCACTGTCAGGCCGGTTTCGGCCTCGGCTTCGCGGCAGGCTTCGGCCACCAGGGCCGCGTCCAGGGCCAGCACGGCCGCCATGGCGCCCTGCCCGGCAGGAACGGCCAACTGCATCGCCCGGCCGCGAGCCTTGACGGCGCGCAGGGCATCGGCAAAGCTCAGCGTTCCGGCGGCCACGTGGGCCGACCACTCGCCCAGCGAGTGACCGGCGGCAAGGGCTGGCTCGACTCCGTGCGCGGCCAGCACGCGCCAGGCGGCCACGCTGACGGCGAGAATGGCCGGCTGGGTGTTTTCGGTCAGCCGGAGCTCCTCTTCCGGACCCTCGAAGATGAGCTTCGAGAGCGGGCAGCCAAGGGCTTCATCGGCTTCGGCAAAGGTCTGGGCGGCGACGGGAAAACGATCCGCGAGCTCGCGGCCCATGCCGACGGCTTGCGAACCCTGCCCCGGAAAGAGAAAGGCGAGTTTTGTGTACATTTCTGAGAGGATTGTATCGCGCCGCGGCCGGACAAACGGCAACTGGCTCGCTTGGCGGGCGATCAGGGCCGGCGAAAGAGAGGCGTTTGGCGCGCGTCCCTTTGGATTGCGGCCCGGAACGGCCTCGCGTCTTGACATTGTATAGACAATCGATCATCATGATCCTGGAACCAGGGAGGGTTCTTATGGCCACTCAATCCATCCTGGCCGAACGGCGAACGGAAAAACTGGACGTGCGGGTTTCGCCCTCGGCAAAGGCCAAGCTGCAGGCCGCCGCATCCGCCGTTCACCGGTCGATGAGTGATTTTGTCATGGAGAGCGCTCTGTCCCGCGCAGAGGAGACTTTGGCGGATCGCCGGATCTTCGGCCTGGATGCGGAGAAGTGGGCCGCCTTTCAGGCCGCTCTCGATGCTCCCCCGCGCCCACTGCCTCGCCTGCAGGCGCTCCTCAATGAGCCAGGCTTCTTCGACTCCGGTAGGGCGCGGTGACGGACCTTTAATCGATTGAGAAGTGAATCCCTCAACTAGACAGAATCGAACGGGGATTTGACAGAATGGACGAGACTCGATCGATTGAGAAACTCCGGCGCGACCATCCGATCGACGCCTTCGACTGCGGACAGGAGGCGTTGAATGGCTGGCTGCGCAAGCATGCGCTGCAGAACCAGGGCGCCGGCGCGGCTCAGACTTACATTGGCCTAGTCGGCGGAGTTGTGATCGGGTATTACAGCCTGGCTGTCGGGCAGATCGAGTATTGCGATGCTCCGGAGCGGTTGCAGAAGGGTCTTGCCCGGCACCCGGTGCCGATCATGCTGCTGGCCCGCTTAGCTGTTCATAAGGATTGGCAGAAGAGGGGCGTGGGCCGCGCGCTGCTGCGGGATGCCGTACTGCGAACTGTGCAAGCCGCCGACATCGCCGGCATCCGGGCGCTTGCCGTTCACGCGAAAGACGAACAGGCGCGGCGCTACTATGAGCAGTTCGACTTTGCCGCCTCGCCGGCGGACCCGCTCCATCTGCTGGTGCTGCTGAAGGATATTCGCAGGCGTGTGGCAGATTGAGGGAAAGCTCGGCGCATCCCGCCATTCGCAGAGT
>JBEKCX010000381.1:0-3715 GCA_050014655.1 Occallatibacter sp.
TTCTTTGCTGCAAGTATTCGTTGCCCCACATGATCAAGCAGAAGTGGGGCAGGATTATCAACATCAGCTCGCTCCACGGCAGAGTGGCGTCGCCCTTCAAGGTGGCTTATATTTCGGCCAAGCACGGGGTGATGGGGTTGACGAAGGTAGTGGCGCTGGAGCAGGCCGAGAACAACATTACCTGCAATGCCATCTGTCCTGCCTACGTGCGCACTCCGCTGGTCGAGAAGCAAATTGCGGATCAGGCCAAGGCTAACGGCATCTCGGAGGAGGACGTGGTTCAGAAGATCATGCTTCAACCCGCCGCCATCCGCCGGCTGCTGGAACCCAGCGAAGTCGCCTCGCTGGCGCGGTACCTGTGCACGGACGAAGCAGCGGGTATCACCGGCGCGGCGCTGGACATCGATTTGGGCTGGACGGCGCGCTAGGACTGCGACCGTGTGAATGTGTGCTCTCCCAGGTCCCCAAATGCGAGGGACCTGGGGCACCCAGATCGGCATGATCTGTGTTCCACAATCACTCGGTCGCAGCGCTGGGACAAGATGCTCGAAGGCTCGCAGCAAGGCACGCCTTCATAACTCGCAGGGAGAATTGCCATGCCTACCAATCCTCTGACCACTTCGCTTCAGACCCACCCCATAGCCACGCTGGCCGCCGCGCGCTCACCGGAGCGGCACAAACTCGTCTCCGCCGCCGATGCCGTGCGCTTGATTCGCGATGGCGATACGGTAGCGACCGGAGGCTTCGTGGGCGTTGCTTTTCCCGAAGCGATAGCCGTCGCCATCGAGCAACAGTTCTTGGCGTCTGAAGAGGACTTCGGCGCGGGTAACGGGCGGCCTCGCGATCTGACGCTCGTCTACGCGGCCGGACAGGGCGACGGAAAGGAGAGGGGGCTGAATCATCTCGGTCATCTGGGCCTGGTGAAGCGGGTTATTGGCGGACACTGGGGCCTGGTGCCCAAGCTCGGCGCGCTGGCGGTCGCCGGCCAGATCGAGGCTTATAACTTCCCCCAGGGAGTGATCTCGCATCTGTTTCGCGATATCGCCGCGCACCGTCCCCGGCACATAACCAAAGTCGGCCTGGGAACTTACGTCGATCCGCGTTACGGCGGCGGCAAGATCAACGACCGCACCACCAAGGATTTCATCGAGTTAGTGACCATCGACGGCCAGGAGTACCTGTCTTACAAGACGTTTCCGGTCAACGTCGGGATTATCCGCGGCACCACGGCCGATCCCGAAGGCAATATCACCATGGAGCGCGAGGCGCTGACCATAGAGATGCTCTCCATCGCCATGGCCGCGCACAACTCAGGCGGGATCGTCATCGCCCAGGTGGAACGCGTGGCCGAGAGCGGCACGCTCAATCCGCGCCAGGTGAAGATTCCGGGAATTCTGGTCGATTGCGTGGTGATTGCGGAAGATCCGAAGTACCATTGGCAGACCTTCGCTACCGTGTACAACCCTGGTTTCAGTGGCGAGATCCGTACGCGCATGGCAGCCATCGCACCGATGGAGTTATCGGCGCGCAAGGTGATTGCTCGTCGGTCGGCGATGGAGTTGAAGACCAACAGTGTGGTCAACCTGGGAATCGGCATGCCCGAAGGCGTGGCCAATGTGGCCAACGAGGAGAAGGTCACCGATCTCATTACCCTCACCGCCGAGCCCGGAGTGGTGGGCGGAGTTCCGGCCGGAGGGCTGGATTTCGGCGCCGCGGTCAACGCCCAGGCCATCATCGATCAGCCGTACCAATTCGATTTTTACGACGGCGGCGGACTTGACCTGGCCTTTCTCGGCCTGGCGGAGGCGGACCGCGAGGGCAGCCTCAACGTGAGCAAATTCGGCCCCAGATTGGCGGGCGCCGGAGGGTTCATCAATATCAGCCAGAACGCCAAGAGCCTGGTCTTCTGCGGCACCTTCACGGCGGGCAGTCTCCAGCTCGGATTCGCGGACGGCAACTTACAAATCCTCAAGGAAGGCCGTACACGAAAGTTCGTGCAAGAGGTGGAGCATCGCACCTTCAGCGGCAAATACGCTTGCCTGCGCGGACAGCCGGTGCTTTATGTGACCGAACGCTGCGTTTTCCGCCTCACGCCGGAAGGCCTGGAATTGATCGAGGTGGCTCCGGGAATCGATATCGAAAAGGACATTCTGGCGCACATGGATTTCAGGCCCATTGTGAACCAGCCCAAGCTGATGGACGCGCGCTTGTTCCTGCCCAAGCCCATGGGTCTGCGCAGCGATCTATTGGATCTGCCTCTGGAGAGCCGGCTCAGCTACGAACCGAAGCAGAATCTGTTCTTCGTCAACTTTGAAGGCTACGCGGTGCGCAGCATGGAACAGATCGGCCACATCGACCAGGCGGTGCGCGAGCATCTGAAGCAGGCGCCCGGCAAGGTATACACCATTGTCAACTATGACAACTTCTCGATCTCTCCCGAGCTGCTGGGGCCGTATACCGACATGGTGAAGGATCTGATGGAGGATTGCTACTCGGGCGTCACCCGCTACACCACCAGCGGCTTCGCGCGCATGAAACTGGGCGATGCCCTGGCCGAGCGCGATGTCACTCCCCGCATTTACGAGAGCGCCGAGGAGGCGCGCGAGCAACTGCTCGAACTCGAGGGGCGGCAGCAGACAGAATAGCTCGGGTCTGTCCGAGCAGAGNNCAGCCCGCCGTTCACGTTCAGCTCCGCACCGGTGATGTAATCCGCATCCCGGGCCAGGAAGAGAACCGCCTTGGCGATCTCTTCTGGTTTTGCCAGCCGGCGCAGCGGTATCTTGGCGCAGAGCTTCTCGAGAACTTCCGGCGGCATCGCTTCCACCATTTCCGTAGCGGTATACCCTGGGCAAATCACATTGGCGGTGATGTTGTCTTTCGCCAACTCCAGCGCCACGCACTTGGTGAACGCGATAATGCCGCCTTTGCTGGCGGCGTAATTGGCTTGGCCGAACGATCCCGTCTGGCCGACGATGGAAGCAATGTTGATGATGCGCCCGTATTTCCGCTCGCTCATGCCCGGCATAACGGCGCTGGTACAGTAATAGGTCCCATTCAGATTCACCGAGACTGTCGCTTCCCATTCCTCATCGGTCATCTTGCGCAGGCTGCGATCGCGCGTAATCCCGGCGTTATTGACCAGGATGTCGATCTTCTTCCACGCCTCCAGGGTCTGGTTGACGACACGGCGCGCGTCCTCCCTGCGAGATACGTCGCCCTGCACCAGCAGGCACTCGCCGCCTGTGGCGCGAATTTCGGCCGCAACCTCCTCCGCCTTGACCACATTGCTGACAAAGTTGATGGCCACCGCTGCCCCATAGCGGGCAAGTTCCAGAGAAATGGCCCTTCCGATGCCGCGCGATCCGCCCGTCACCAGGGCGACTCTGCCTTTGAGCGAGTCCGACGCCGGCCCGCTGAAGTTGCTCGTACTGCCGATACCGCTAGCTTCCGCCATAAAATGACTCCTTGTTTACGAATGCACCTCGTGGAGCAAGTTCACCGCAATCCGGCGTCCCGAAGCTCCAATCGGATGGCCCAGGGCGATGGCCCTGCCATTCCCCTTCCCTTCCGCCAGCTCCCGGCCCATTTGCCTGCGCGCGGAATTCAGCGAAATCGACACTGACAAGGTGAATGCAATAAGCATCTATAACGGCGTCGGCATTGTCAAGGAGGATAAGAGCGAGTACTTGCGAATGAAGAGCATACGCAGGCACAG
>JBEKCX010000382.1:0-2637 GCA_050014655.1 Occallatibacter sp.
CCAACGACGTGACGATTGTCAACGCGAGCGCATCTTCGGTCGTCGATAAGATTGCTGCCGGCGGGCAGCGCTTTCAGCCCCTCAGCAACGGCGGAATCCTCGCGGTTGTCGGAAGGAATACTCTTCATCTGATCGACACCTCGACGCAGAAGGAGCTCCCGGAAGTTCACTTCGATAAGAGCCTGGAGGGCGTTTACCTCTCACCGGATGGCGGCGCGGCGCTCGTTCTCGCTGAAGGCCCCATTGTTCTGCTGAATGGGGCTACCGGCGAGGTCAAGGGCCGGATAGAAGGATTTAAGCGCCCTCGGACAGTTGTCTTCGCCCAGACAACGCAAACGGCAGACGGCGGCGTTAGGCCATAAGAGACGGGGAGGATTTCGCAGACGGCGCAATGGCGCTCAACGGCACTCCTTCTGTACCTTGGATCCCGGGCGCCTCAGCCCTCGTCCACCGCTTTGGAGGATCTCGCCGCCCCTTGCAGAGAATAACCTCCCCAAGCGCATAATGGAATCGACTGGAAGAGCAATGCTCTTTGGTCCACTGACAACTGAGAACTGACAACTGTCGGCTGACCACTGGCGCAGTGATTTAGAATGATCTCGCATTCTGTTTCGCTTTCATTTGTTTCCTGCCCCGTTTGTAGCGCTGCGCATTTCTCCAACTGCAAACTCGTTGCTTCAGGGGAGAAGCGTGCGTGCGCGCTGCCTGTTCTAACCCGTCGAGAAGCCTCGATCCCTCCGTGCGTTCCAACGGCGCCGATCGCGCCTATCGCTCCGACATCGACGGCCTGCGCGCGCTGGCCATCCTCAGCGTGGCGCTCTATCACGCCGGCGTGACGGGAGTCAGCGGCGGCTTCACCGGCGTCGACATCTTCTTTGTGATCTCCGGCTACCTGATCGGCGGCCACATCTACGCCGAGCTTCGCGCCGGCTGCTTCAGCTACCTAAGCTTCTACCGGCGTCGAGCCAAGCGCATTCTGCCCGCCTATTTCGCCGTGCTGGCCTTCATTCTGCTCGCGGCGCTGCTTCTGCTTTCGCCCCTGGAGGCCGCTCAGACCGCGCGTTCGGCCTTTGCCGCCACGCTCTCGGCCTCCAACATTCTCTTCTGGGCTACGGCCAACTACTTCGCCGCCAAAACCGAACTGAATCCCGTGCTCATGACCTGGTCGCTGGGCGTGGAAGAGCAGTTCTATGTGGTGATTCCGCTGCTCATGGTTCTGCTGGCGCGCATCCGCCGCAACTGGCTCTTGCCCGCGGTCGTCGCCACCTGCGCTCTCTCGTTCCTCTTTGCCTGGAGCCTGCTCGGCCGCTACCCGATGATGGTCTTCTACACACTGCCCGCGCGCGCCTGGGAATTGGGCGCGGGCGTGGCTCTGGCGGCGGCGGAGTTGAACCGCAAGAGCCGCGCACTACCTGCGCCGGCAGCTCCACTGCTGAGCTTGATCGGGTTGGCGTTGTTGCTGGCTCCCGTCTTTTTGCTCACCGCGGCAACACCGTTTCCCGGACCGGCCGCCTTGCCCTCGGTCCTGGGCACGGCCCTGCTGATCGCCGTCCCGGCCAGTTGGATCAACCGCCGCCTGCTCTCGCTTCCGCCGCTGGTCTTTATCGGCAAGGTCTCCTACTCGTGGTATCTCTGGCATTGGCCGCTGCTGGCCCTGCTGCGCATTCTGTACGACGGAACTCCGACCGTGGCGGCTTCTCTCGTGGTCGTCGCCGTTGCCCTGGCCGTCGCCGTGCTCTCTTATTCCCTGATCGAGCAGCCCTTTCGGCGCTCCACCAGGCCGCCCATTCCGCTGCTCTTGCGTTATGCCGCCGTGAGCATTGTTCTGCTGGCGGCGTGCGGCGCAATCTGGATGAGCCACGGCCTCCCGCGGCGGTTTCCGGCGCTGGCCCGCATGGAATCCGCCGGCGAGACCCTCAAGGCGGACCCCTGCCTGGCCGGCGAAACCGACCAGCCCAACCTCACGCCGGTCTGCTACGACGCCTCGGCGGCGCGCCCCTCGGTCGCCCTGTGGGGAGACAGCCACGCAGCGGCCCTTGCTCCCGCCCTGCGCGCGGCCGCAAACGCTCGAGGGTACGGCTTTGTCGAGCTGGGCAAGAACTCCTGCACGCCGCTCACCGGCGCCACTCACTACATTCCCCGGCTTCCCCGGCTGGCGGAGGAGTGCCTGCGCTTCAACCGCACCGTCCTCGGCCTGATCGCGGGCGATCGCCGCATTCGCGTTGTGATTCTGGCTGCCGCCTGGGCCGCGCCACTCTATCGAAGCTGGATGGACGGCTGGCTGAGCGCCGATCTGGCCCGCGAACCCCAGGTTCCTTCGCAGGAGGCCACGCGCCGGCTCTATCTCGAATCGCTCGCCGCCTCGATCCGCGCTCTTGAGGACGCCGGCAAGCAGGTCATCGTCCTTGAAGACACGCCCAACTTCGATTTCGATCCCATGCTGAAGGTCCGCACCGCCCGCATCCCCGCGCGCCGCGCCCTGGCGCGCTGGCTGGGCATACAAAGCGACCCCGACCCAGGCGTTGCGGCGCCCGCCGGCGATGCGGAGATTGCGGCTTCCATTTCCGTGCTGGAGGAGACCGCCGCGCGCCTTCCCGGCGTGGCGCTCCTTGACCCCAAACCCGCCCTCTGCGAGAT
>JBEKCX010000383.1:0-2636 GCA_050014655.1 Occallatibacter sp.
GCTGAACCTGCTCAAACAGAAAACAACCTTCAAACGCAGCATCAAGGGAAAACGCCTCAAAGCCGCATGGAACCACCCCTACCTGCTGAAATTACTGGGAGTTTGATATGCGTCGGCCCTGACCCGGCAGCAACGGCGGAGCGGCTGGCTGGGAGCGTTTGGCTGTTGCCGCCCGTTGAGAAGATTCCCGGTTTGCCGGTTCCGCCGGCACTTCCGGGGCTGCAATCCCCTTCACAAAGGTCGCTGAGTCGCGTTTCTTCATTCGCGAAAGGGCATTTTCGGCGGCGAGAAGGCCTGGAAATCGCTTCCCCCGCACCTGTGCAACCTTGACCGCCCGCATGAATCGAACAGCGGTAAACTGATTCCGAGCACGCTCCGCAAAACCGGACTGCTCTTCCCCAGGAGGAATCATGCCCCAGAATCTGCCCAGAAACCTGCTTGACCAGTTGCGTCACTACACCGTGGTCGTCGCCGACACCGGCGACATGGAGGCAATGGCGGAGTTTCGCCCCCAGGACGCCACCACCAATCCCTCGCTGATCACCGCCGCAGCCCAGATGCCGCACTACCGGCCCATCGTGGACAGCGTGCTGCTCGCCGCGCGCAAGGACCTCGGCGATCACGCAACCGATGCAGCCGTGGCCAACCTGGCCTTCAAGGGGCTGGCCATCGCCTTCGGCAAGAAGATCCTGGACATCGTCCCCGGCCGCGTATCGACCGAAGTGGACGCGCGTCTCTCTTACGACACAGCAGCCACCGTCGCCCAGGCTCGCGCCATCATCGCCCAGTACGACCACGCGGGCATCGGCCGCAACCGCATCCTCATCAAGATCGCCTCCACCTGGGAGGGCATCCGCGCCGCCGAAGTCCTGGAGCGTGAAGGCATCCACTGCAACCTGACGCTGCTCTTCGGCCTTCACCAGGCCATCGCCGCGGCCGAGGCCGGCGTCACCCTCGTCTCGCCCTTCGTCGGCCGCATCCTCGACTGGTACAAGAAGGACACCGGCAAGGACTTCCACGGAGCCGAGGACCCCGGCGTCATCTCCGTAACCACGGTCTACAACTACTACAAGAAGTTCGGCTACAAGACGCAGGTGATGGGCGCCAGCTTCCGCAACATCGGCGAGATCGAGGAGCTGGCCGGCTGCGATCTGCTCACCATCTCGCCGCAACTGCTGGCCGAACTGGAATCCGCCGAGGGTGAACTGCCGCGCAAGCTCTCGCCCGAGGCCGCCCAGGCGCTGCCTATTGAAAGGATCGCCGTGGACAAGGCGACGTTCGATGCGATGCATGCCGCCGACCGCATGGCCACGGACAAGCTGAAGGAAGGCATTGAGGGCTTCTCAGCCGCGCTGGTCAAGCTGGAAACGCTGCTCGCCAAGCGGCTGGCCGAGCTGGAATCGCGCTCGGCGGCAACCGCGTAATCGCAGTGCGTCGATGAGCGTAAGGGGGCGGCCAATGCGGTCGCCCTTCTCGCTTCAGGCGCCAGATAAATCCGCAATCGGCCCATCACTCGTCGTCCAAGCCTGTGCGAACTGACAATCACCGGCAAAGAGAGTTACTACTTTGTAAGCCGGTTCAATCTGTGCGAGTATGAGCGGGAAGCGCCCCTGTTTGCGCGCCTCTCCGACCGCTTCGAGCGTTGCATCCTCGGCCTCGCGCTGGTGCGCGAAGAGCTTGCGCCCCGCAAGCCCCTCATCGATCTACTAGGGCGTGGCGGGGCTTGCCGGACAAGCGCCGTAGTCCCTGGACAGATGGTCGACCAGAAACTGAGGGGTGGGGCCTGTAGACTTCTTTAGCCGCTTTCCAGAGACCCGGACTCGCTCTCCCGGCTTGATGGCGGCCACAGATCCCACCAGGGTGTACGTCTGCCGATCACCCCTGCTCAGCAGTTCGAGGCCATTTGCCCGAGAGACGGCGCAGCCGGTCAATCTCTCGTTATGGTGAACGGCGTAGTAAATGCCGATTCCGATTCCCGCGCCTATAGCGGCGATGGCAACAACAATCCAGGCCGCGTCGGATTTGGTAACACCGCCGATGGGGGTGCTCGACTGGGCGCTCGCCGGAGTGGTTGCGGCTAAGGCCATGGCGCAAGCAACCAGGGTGGCAAGGATCTGGTTTCGTCCTGCTTTCATAACAGACCTCCATTCAATTTGGATTCCATGTTTCCGCCGACCATGGCTGGCAGCACACCTGAGTTGCAAGGCTGTAGACCGTGCCATTGAAGACACGTCTCGAAAAAGTCGATGAACGGCAGCTTGAGGAGCGGATCCAAGATTTTCGAGAAGTTACGAGTGGAACAGGGGAAAAACTACTGCATTCTGGCACACATCCTTTTGAGTTGGCAATTGGATTCTGCAGGTCTGGCGCTTTTCAATCGTCGATCTGTCCAGGCACAAGAGGCGCCCCGGTCTCCGCTGCCGTGGCGAAAACCCCGGGGCCTCTCCTCACTGTTCGCTCTGCACTTTCTTTCACTCCGACCAGACGCCCAGCACGTTTCCCACTCCATCGCTGAAGTGGAAGCGCCGGCCACCGGGAAACGCGAAGATGGGCACTACGATGCTGCCGCCCGCGGCCACGACCGCGGCTTCCGTCGCCTCCAGGTTAGCGGAGTAGAGCACCACCAGCGGCGCAGT
>JBEKCX010000384.1:0-2557 GCA_050014655.1 Occallatibacter sp.
AGCAGCGCCGCATCGAGCGGGAGGAAGCCCGCGAGGATGCCGGCTAACACTGAGACCACGTGGTTCTCGTAATTTCATTCATCACCTTGGGTGCCCCAGGTCTCGCTCTTGAGACCTGGGAAACCACAAAAGCAAATGGTCGCGGTACTCGGGTGCGAGTCGGAAGCGGAGAGTGAGAATGCCGATGGACGGCGAACCGGAAACGCCCCTCGCTCCCGGCCTCTACCTGGTGGCCACTCCTATTGGCAACCTCGGCGACATTACCCTGCGTGCCCTTGACGTGCTCAAGCGCGTTGACCGCATCGCCTGCGAAGACACGCGCCAGACGCAAAAGCTGCTCAACCATTTCCAGATCGCAACGCCCACGGTAAGTTGCCATGAGCACAACGAGCGCGCACGCGCAGCCGAACTTCTTGCAGCGCTCAGGTCGGGCGGGCGCATCGCCCTCGTCTCCGACGCCGGAACCCCCGGCATCAGCGACCCTGGCGCCTGGCTGACCACGGAGACCATTGCCGCCGGTGTTGCCGTGATTCCCATTCCCGGCGCCAATGCGGCGCTCAGCGCCCTGGTCGCCTCGGGACTGCCCACCGGCGAGTTTTTGTTTCTGGGCTTTCTGCCTGCCGCGGCGGGTGCCCGCCGCAGCCGCCTGGAAGAACTGGCCGCCGAGGCCGCAAGCTTCCAGGCCGCGCGCACTTTGATCTTCTACGAGGCTCCGCACCGGATTCTTGAGACTCTGGCCGATCTGGAGGCCATCTGGGGATCGAATCTGCGCGTGGCCGTGGCCCGTGAACTAACCAAACTCCACGAGGAGTTTCTGCGCTGCACGGTAGCGGAGGCGCGCCGGGAACTCTCCGCTCGCGACCGTATCCGCGGCGAGATCACTCTGCTGATCGAGGCTCTGCCGCCAACCCGCTCTCAGGTCGGCGCCCAGCCAGCAAACACCGCTTCCGAGAAGATTGCCGATCAAGTCGCGCGCCTCCAGGCCGAGTCCGGCCCCGAAGCCCCAATCGACGAGAAGGAAGCCCTCAAGCGCCTGGCGCGCCACTTGGGCAGGTCCAAGAGCGAACTCTATCGTGAACTCCAGCGGGAGCGCGCGCGGCTCCGCTAGACGCGGCCGGAGCGGCGGACTTTCCACGCGCGCCGGCCGGCGGTTTTACTGGGCCTTGTTGCTGACCGTGTGCACGATGGCGATCTGCGTCTTGCCGTTATACTCCGACTTGTTGGCGGTAACCGTGACCATGACGGATTCCTGCTTGCTCTTCTGGACGCTGATCACGGCGCTGTCGCCGCTATCGAAAACCGAGACCTCGCTGCCGAACTTGCTTTTGTAAAAGCTGACCACCTGGTCCTTCGAGTCCGGGGTGACAAATACGGCGGTAACCCAGGAGCCGGTGGGCATGGTCATCCTCACGCTGCCCTTGCCGGACTGCGCGCCGGGATAGATGTCGGTGCCCAGATCGGCGGCGGTGAAGGTCTCGGCCGTATTGGCGCTGATGGTGCCGCCGGGCAGACTCATGGTCATCTTGGCGTTCTCGCCTGAGCCGGAAGTTGCGACGTGGACGCCATGCACAGCCCGGTAGATCACGTAACTGAAGCCTGCCACTCCCACAACGCCCAGCACCACGATGATGCCGACGACGATCAGGACGATCTTGAGCGCGCTGGGGCCGGAATTGGCCGGCGCGGCGACCGGTTGCATAGGCACGGGTTGAACGGGCGTATAAGCTGCGCCGCCTGCCATCGGCGCCCCGCACGCGCCGCAGGATTGCTGGTTGGGGGGTACTTCAGCTCCACACTTACCACAGTAAATAGCCACGATTATCTCCTTGTCGTTGAATTCTCCACCGGACCTCGACTCCCGCTTTCCGGGCTACGAGTCAATATACCTCAAGACACTTCGGGCACGCGCGCATTTTTCATTTGCCGCCATTCCAATCCACCTAATGCAATGGGAGTTCCCCCGGCTCTGCCGGGGTGGCAGTAGCAGTTTGACATTTGCGGGAGTCCATCCAGGAAACTCCGAGAGGTGAGCCGCCAAGCACACTTCAAGGAGAACCCGGATGGACGATTATGAAAGCTTAAGCCACTCGAAGTGGGAGTGCAAGTACCACGTTGTTTTTATCCCCAAGTGTCGGCGCAAGGTGTTGTACGGCAGCCTGCGCAAGCACTTGGGCGAAGTATTCCGCAAACTGGCCGAACAGAAAGAATGCCGGATCGAAGAAGGGCATCTGCTGGCCGACCATGTACACATGATGATCTCGATTCCACCGAAGTACGCAGTGTCGTCGGTGGTTGGGTTCATCAAAGGCAAGAGCGCGATTCACCTGGCGCGGGTGTATGGAGAGCACAAACAGAACTACGCTGGCCAGAGCTTCTGGGCGCGCGGATATTTCGTATCGACGATCGGCCGTGACGAGGCCACGATTCGGGACTACATCCGCAACCAGGAACAGGAAGACAAACGGCTGGATCAGCTGAACATGTGGCGATGACCTGCCACCGATCAGGTGGCCCAACTCAATCGGGGCCGCGTTAGCGACCCCGCTCAAGCCGCTTC
>JBEKCX010000385.1:0-2541 GCA_050014655.1 Occallatibacter sp.
CTGCCTTCTGTTTCCATCCTTCCTCCTGGAAACAGAACACCGGCTCTACCACTTCAGCGAACAGTATCAACTCTGATGCCGAATCTACTCAGATAACACTTACGTTCATGCGATTGCCCTGGATCGCGCTTCGGCAGCCACCGTAAAATAGAGAAGAATGCTCTCCCTGCAAAATGCCGGCAAGCGGTTTGGGCCGCGGGTGCTGTTTCTGGAGGCCAACTGGCTCATCCGGGCGCGCGAGAAGACAGCGCTCGTGGGGGCCAACGGCGCCGGCAAGTCCACGATCATGAAGGTGCTCGCCGGGCTGGAGACCCTCGACTACGGCCAGATGCAGCAGACCCGAGGCATGAGCATCGGCTACCTGCCGCAGGAGGGACTGCGGCTGGTTGGGCGCAGCGTCTTCGAGGAGTGCCTCACCGTCTTCGACGAGCTGCGCGAGATGGAGCGGGAGATCGAGCGGCTAGCCGGTCAACTGGCTGTGCTCGATCATGCCGGCGCGGAGTACGAGTCCGCTGCGGAACGCTACTCCATGCTGCAGGAGCGGTTTCACGCCCTCGACGGCTACGCGCTCGACGCGCAGGTGGGCGGCGTGCTCACCGGCCTGGGTTTCGGTAAGGAGGACTGGGCGCGGCAGACGGACGAGTTCAGCGGCGGCTGGCAGATGCGCATCGCGCTGGCCAAGCTGCTGCTGGCCAAGCCCAATCTGCTGCTGCTGGACGAGCCGACAAACCACCTGGACCTGGAAACCCGCAACTGGCTCGAAGACTATCTTCGGAGTTATCCCTTCGGTTACATACTTATCTCCCACGACCGCTACTTTCTCGATGTTACCATCGACCGCACGGTGGAGATATGGAACAAGCGAGTTACGATCTATCAAGGCAATTACACCAAGTATCTTAGCCAGAAGGACGAGCGGCGCGCGCAACTGGAGGCGGCTTACCGCAACCAGCGCCTGCAGATCGAGCATCTGGAGGCATTCATTAGCCGCTTCCGCTACCAGGCAACCAAGGCAAAACAGGTGCAAAGCCGCATAAAAGAGTTAGACAAGATCGAGCGCATCGAGATACCGGAAGAAGAACCAGTTATTCATTTCAAATTTCCCCAGCCGCTGCCCTCGGGGCGCATGGTGGCCCAGGCCGAGGGACTGGCGAAGAGTTATGGCGCGAAGCAGGTATTCAGCCGGGCCGGCTTCACCATCGAGCGCGGCGACCGCGTGGCCCTGGTGGGCGTGAACGGCGCGGGCAAGTCCACGCTCATCAAGCTGCTGACCGGCGAGGAAGCGCCCACGGCCGGCTCGGTGCGGCTGGGCCACAATGTGGTCTGCGAGTACTTTGCGCAGGACCAGTACAAGGCGCTGGACGGCGAAGCGCGCATGATCGACGACATCAGCCGCGCCGCGGTCAGGGTTCCCGAGCTGGCGCTGCGCTCGCTGCTGGGCTGCTTTCTCTTCAGCGGAGACGACGTTTTCAAGCCGCTTGGGGTGCTCAGTGGCGGCGAGCGGAACCGCTACGCGCTGGCCCGGATTCTGGTTTCACCGTCGAATTTCCTGCTGCTCGACGAGCCCACCAACCACCTCGACATGCGCGCCAAGGACGTGCTGCTGGAGGCGCTGGCGGCCTTCAGCGGCACGGTGATCTTTGTCTCCCACGACCGCTACTTCATCGACCGGCTGGCCACGCGCGTGCTCGAAGTGGAGGGCGGAACGGTGACCAGCCACGAGGGCAACTACGAAGACTACCTGCGCCGCAAGGAGGCGCTGGCGGCGGAGGCCGCAACGCCGGAGTCCGCACAGCAGACGGGTGCCCCATCCTTTCGCCGCACTTTGGCGAAAGGGTGGGAAGCCGGCAACCTTGATCCTTCCACGCCCTCTGCCGTCAGCGGCGCCACCGCAAGCACCACCGCTGACGCCGAAGCCCATGCAACCGCCAAGGACCGCCCGCGCCGGCTGAATCCCATCCGCCAGAAGCAGATGGAGGAGCGCTGTGCCTTCCTGGAAGAAGAGACGCCGCGCATCGAGGCCGCCATCGCCCACACCGAGGAGCTGTTGGGCATCTACGTCTCCGCCGTTGAGACGCAGCGGCTCAGCGACCTGGCCGAGGATCTGCGCGGCCAGTTAGCCTCGCTCACCGCCGAGTGGGAAGAGTTGATGATGCAGCTTGAGGGCGCGTGATTCGGCTGCGAGCCGCCTGCCGGCAAGGCGAATGAAGGTGCGGATGGGCGGCAGTGGTACGCCGGCGGGAGAATATTCTGAGCAATGAGCGGCGGGGAAGGGTGGTGGTTTGCCGGGCCTCCGCCGCGGCGGACGGAACCTCGTGAGCCCGGCACGTTCCCATCTTCGAATTAACCGCAGACGGAAACCATCTCCGACCAACTCCTAGAGCATTTTAGGAATTACTGTAGACGTTCTATGCAGTGATTGAACCATGCCTTTGCGTTGTCTGGCGTGATCAGCTGAATGGCTTCGGCGATCGCTTTTTCCAGCGCTTCTTTGGTTCTTGCCTTGGCCGAGCGAAGGATTTGTTTGAGCTTGGACCATGC
>JBEKCX010000386.1:0-2523 GCA_050014655.1 Occallatibacter sp.
ATGGGGCCCATGGCGCCGGGAAATGCGCCGATGAAGGTGGCCAGCGTGGTGAAGCGCTTGAGGGGCGTGTAGATGGCGACGTAAGTGAAGGCCGTGAGCAGCGCCAGGGCCACGGTGAGCGGATTGGTGCGCAGCGCCAGCCACACGGCGCCGAGGGCCAGAGCGCCGAGGCCGGCCAGAATGCCCTGCGGCAGCGAGAAGCGTCCGGCGGCCAGCGGACGGCCGGCGGTGCGGATCATGAGCGCGTCGGTTTTGCGCTCCTGGGCCTCGTTCAGCGCGCCGGCCCCGGCCGAGACCAGGCCGATGCCGAGCAGAGTATCGAGCAGGCCGCCCTGGAAGCTGGTGATGCCCGACTGCATCGACCCCAGATAGAACCCGCCCCAGCCGGTAACCAGCACCAGCCCCACCACCTTGACCTTGAAGAGCTCGCGCAGGTCGTGAATCAGAGTCGCCGTAGCTCCAGGCGCGGGAGCGTGGAGGTGGCCCTGGTCGTGAGTTCGGCCCAAACCAGGACCATGCGCGGCGCTTTCATCCGAAGGCGCGGGGAGCGCTGCCGGATCGGCGGCCTGGGAGACGGGAGTCATTGGAACTGCGAGCATACCTCGGTGCAAGCGCCCGGCTTGCGTGCTGCCGGGGCCTCTCCCGATGATAACAAGCGGGGAAGTTCTCAGAGGGAATCCGCCATTTTTGCTCTCCTTTCCATCCGCGCTGAGCTACGGTATAGGACGCGCCGGGCCCCGGTTGCGCCGCTCACCGGTCAACCCAGGCGGGCGGCGTGGAGAATTGCGTCAACTGCCTGGGCGGGAGTGAGCGCGTCGACGGGGATGGAGACGTGGGCGGTGCGGTAGAGCGGAAGACGGCGAGCATAGCGGCTGGCCAGGTTGGCCTGGTCGGCGAGGATGGGCCGGGTGTGCTCGGTGCCGCGGCAGCGGGCGAGGGTGGTGGCCAGTTCCACCTCGAGATGAACCAGGAGCGTGCCGGGCGCGGTGAGCAGCAGCGCGCGGGTGCCTTCGTGCTCGATTGCGCCTCCGCCCAGAGCAAGCACCAGGGCGTCGCCGGCGCACAGGCGGGCGATGGCCGCTTGCTCGCGGTCGCGGAACGCGGCTTCGCCGTGGCGGGCGAAGAGATCGGCGATGGTCGCGCCGGCCTCGGCCTCGATGACGTCGTCCACATCGAGAAACTTCCAGCCCAGGCGGGCAGCAAGCATCGGGCCGACAGTACTCTTGCCCGAGCCCATAAAGCCAGTGAGAACGATGCGGCGGGGCGGAGCTGCCGGGTCGTCCTGGGGGCCGGGCTCGGCTTCGGGTTGGGTTTGCGAGGTCATCGTAGGTTTCATTCGGCTGAGAAGCGCTCTGCTTCAAAGCTAGCAGGCCGTGGGGCAGGCTGCCACAACCCGGTTGTCGGCCAGGATAGCGTCTTCGCACTCGATCTGAGGCTTCAAGCGCCGCCGGCTGCATTGAGCGCCGCTTCGATTGTCCGTAGAGGCAGCAGTAAGATCAACGGCGCATCCAGCAGCGGTACCGCGCCATAGCTGGCATACCATTTCGCGACGCGCTCGTTCTTCGCATCGATCAGGAGGGCCACGCCTCCAACCTCTGCCGCTGCGCGGAGGCAGCGCCGGCCGGCAGCCAGCAGAAGTTGGCCGCCAAGTCCCTGGCCTTGCCGGGTGCGATCGACGGCCAGGCGCGCCAGACGAAAGACGGGTACGTCGTGACGAGCCAGCCCACGGCGAAGACTCTCCGGGGTTCGCTCAAATGTCAGCGAGGCAGAGCTGAGCGTGTAATAGCCGAGAACGGTTTTTCCATCGCTTTCGTCGATGGCCAGGAAGGTCTTCGAGCCGCCCAGTTCGTGGCTCTTGCGCGCGTGACGGCGCAGGAATTCGTTCAGGGCCTCTTCGCCGCAATCGAAGGCTTCCCGGTCGTATTGCTTGCCGATGGGAACCTCGCGCCATGCGGGCGCCTTCATGGCCGGCGCTGCTCCGCAAGCGCCCTGGCCGCGGAGACAAGACGGTCTTTCGGCCGGGGCGGATTCTCCAGCAGACCCAGAACCATCAGGCTATCTCGCTCCGATAGTTGCACCTGCTCGTGGTCCCGGATGACATCCTTAGCGGCGCGCACGGCGCAGCCCACCACGAAGCCGGTCAGATCGGTGTCCTGAAGAGCCACCGCTCGCATCAGCAGCGCTTTATCTTTCCCGCGAATGCGCAGCGACATCCGGCTGTTCTCTTCGACGGCTGCTCTGGGCATGGACGGCCTCCGATCTTGTACACATTGAAAGCGTACAATTAATCCCTGCCGGAGTCAATGGGTTGGGAGGGGGCGTCTCCGCTCATCTTTCAATATGAAGGTAGAGATCGAATCCCAGGTCTTCCGCCGTGGCGGACGAGACCTGGGGCACCCGGCTAGAGCGTTTTAGTAAATGGTGTAGACTGTCTTTGGCGAGACTCTGCGGCGAACACAGATATGGGTAAACCCCTTGGGGATGATCTGCGCCGTAAGTTGCTCTTGGCTTACGATCAAGGCG
>JBEKCX010000387.1:0-2522 GCA_050014655.1 Occallatibacter sp.
GGTGATGGTGGTCACCGATACCTATGAGCAGGCCGATCGGCTGGAGTCGTATCGAAGGGTGGCGGCGATTGCGGCAGAGATGAAGATCAAGACGGCGCGCCACAGAGCCCCAGCGCTGGTGAGAAAACCGAAGCCGGACAAGGGTTGAGCTACGGCCCACTCCAGATGGGATGAGGGCGGGTGACTTTGTTCATAGAGCCCAAAGGCCCTTTGGATACGGCAGCGCGAAGGCGGTTCCGGCGGACACGATGGACAAGCTGCGCAAGGCGCTTGCTACCCTGGAGGTCACGGTTTCAGCACGCAGTCGTCGGTCAAACGGATCGGCGTTCCCAAATCGAGGACTTCAAAGTCGGTTACCTTCAGGTCGTACAGATCGTGGGAGCCAAAGTCGATATCGGCGTACTTTGCTTTGGTATCCGCGTCGTTCTGCGCGGTGAGGGCGATATTGCCGCCGTCGGAGAGGAACATGCCGTATTTCTGCATGGCGCGCGCCACGACCTGCGCCGCCGGCGTCAGCTTCGACATGTCGAAGTTGGCCTTCAAGCGGAAGCGGGCGCCCATGGGCGGGGCGCTAAGCGGCCCGCGCGGGGCGCCGGCGTGTGTGGCGGGATGCACAAAGACGTGGGCGCGAATCCGCGGATTGGGAAGTATGAAGCGGATGGCGTGGTCGATGTGTCCCGCGACCAGCTCGTCGGCGCTGAAGAGCAGCGGCGCAATGGGAAGGCCGGCTGCATCGGCGCTGGTGCACTGATCCCCACGCCCCGATGGCGGATAAACACGATTGAGATTCCAGACGGCCACAAAGTCCGCGGTAACGGCATTCTCCGCAACATTGGCCTGGTAGGCTTCGTAGAGTTTGCCGTGGCTGCGATCGACGACTATGAGGTGGCAATCATCCTGCTGAATATCGCAGTGATAGCCTGGCTGGCCTTCAATGCCGCCTCCCGCGGGGAGCGGAAAGACCGAGATCTTGTCGGAATCAGCGGCATAGAACCCCGGACCCTTATGGAAGGGGACATACGGAGTAGAGGCATCCGCCTGCAAAACGCGGAGGCCCAAGTCGACTTGCATCTTGTTGTTGTGTCCCCATCCGCCGGCATCCGCGAGCCAGCTGATGATGGCGTCGGACTGGGGATCGAGGGGCGCATGGCTCACGTCCTGCGTCCATAAAGCTCCAGGAGGAAAATATGGCGCGGGGCCCGGGCCGCCATGCTCCAGCTTCGCGGCTTTCACTTGAACGACATGGTGGTAATAGACGAAGCCGGCGACTGCGGCTACGGTCCCCAGCGCGGCGACGAAGAGCAGATTCCTTTTGGGGTTCATGGCGTTTCTGTCTTCCTCCAGTTCATGTGAATCATTGCAGTGGCGCTTGCGCCTGTCAATTTGGCGGGTCGGCAGGTTCCGGCGGCGTCAAGGTCTGCGATTCAGGGTTTGAACGTCCGGCCGCCTGGTCACTCGGATTCCATATCTTCCACAGCGGGCCGCGCGTCACAAGAAACCTGTAGAGCCCGGCGACGGCGGCCGCATTGAGAACCAGCAGCGCGCTGGCCGGAGCCGCGATGCGATTCAGCCATGCGATCCTGGAGCGCAAGCCGGCGATGGATAAGGCCCAGCCGAGGATCTGAAGAGCCGCGAATGCGGCGTAGACACGCGAGCCGGCGGAGAGCGCCAGACTGGAGGCCAGGAGCAAGACCATCAGGTAAGGCACTGCCAGGCGCGCCACCTTGTGCGAGACAAGTTGAAAAAGGACCCGATTGCGCGGAGTCAGCGTCCAGGGCGCGAGTTGAAAGAGCTGGAAGTTTCCAGCCAGCGTTCGCACTTTGCGATGAAACTCGCCCTCCACTTGCTTCGGCCAGGTGTCGTAGACGTGGGCGTTCGGATCGACGACCGACCGGTAGCCCTGGCGGATGATGGAGAGCGGCTGAAACATGTCGTCGAGGATGATTCCGGCTGGCTGGCGCACAGCGAGCTGGCGCCGGATGGCGTAAAAGCCTCCATAGACGCCGACCGGAGAATCGCTTGCCGCCTCACATGCCCTGAGCCACTGCTCGTAGCGCCAGTAGAACCCACCCACCGCCCCAGAGGCCGCATCGTGGCCTTCCTGGCGCAGGGTGAGCCTGCCGCAGACGCAGCCGACCTTGGGATCGGCGAAGTTGCCGACGAGCTTCCGGATCGCGCCCTGAGCAATCTCAGGCCGGATGTCCACGAAGAGAATCAACTCCGCGGTGGCCTGCGCCATGCCGGCGTTGACGGCGACCGCCTTGCCGCCTTGCTCTTTCAGAACGATGGTCTTGAGAAGCGGATGCCGCTGGCTGACCAGCAACTCCGCCGTGCCGTCGGTTGAGCCGTCGGAGACGACAATGATCTCCTTGATATTGGGGTAATCGAGGTCGAGCAGATGCTGAATCTTGCCCGGAAGCAGCGCTATGCCGTTGTGCACGGCGAGCACGATGCTCACGCCGGGGGTGATCGGAGCGGTTTTCCAGGGCCGTGGCCGCAAGCGCGCGAGCACCCACATCGCC
>JBEKCX010000388.1:0-2520 GCA_050014655.1 Occallatibacter sp.
TCATGGAGGTCCTCCTCCGAATGTGTGCAGGAGACCCAATGCAGAGTCGGCGGATGGTCACCGATTCGGCGCGCAACCTTTCTAAGAAACTCGAAGAAGGCGCGCTGCGTCTCGCTGTCCACGATTTTGTCTGCTGGCAAACAGATTGCCCTCCAGTGTTTTCTCCAATCTTGCCCTTGCGTGAAGATGTGGTTCCAGTAGGAAACCCAATTCTCCACACTATCCCCTACAAAAATCGTATAGGTTGTTTCGTGCGTATCGCGCGCCAGGTTCACGCTTGTTTGGGCTGCGGCGAGATTGTAGGGGAAAACAACCGTATTCCGTTCGGAGACGACGAGATCCAGAAAGGAGGCGATGCGCGTGTCCTTCTTAAAGCTGCATTGGGTAATCCCGTCTGGGATCGGGCTCGCGGGCCTGTTCTTGCGAATAATTCCAAAATTCCTGGCGATAAGCGGGTCGGGAGAGTAACCGTGCTCATCGTCATAGGTCATCAGAACTGGCTTGTAAAACCATCGAGGCTCTAGTTCGAGGAGCAGAAGGCTATTGAGGGGGATCAGGTCGTCTAGCTCAGATGGAGCGAAGTGGGGTTGCTCGCCTTGTAAGAGGTAGGGCGGATGCTGGTGAATCCGGAGTGGATCAATTTCAACTTGGATTCGGTCAACGATGTACTGAGGAAGCGGGGCGTATGTGTAGACCAGGTCCGGATCGTAGGCTTTCAAGAGTTGCCAGTGTTGCGACGGTATCTCCCCGCCAATAACCGGAATGATCGGAAAGAGCCGCCCTCCCCATACCCCTGTCGAAGCCTCGAAGATACTGTCAAGTAGTTCGATACGGGTTTCCGCAGGGTCGATCATGAAGGCAACGCGACACTCCCTCGGCCGAGTGGCGACGTTTAGAAACTGGCGTTCTGAGTTGTCCTCCCCCATGGCTCTGATGATACAGCGGAAGCGACCGGGGCCAGCGCCATAACCAAGGAGGGGTGCCTCAGCGATCGGCACCCGGCAAGTCGCCATCGCTATCGTCTTCCGAAATCCCGGAAGATGAACATCGTCTTGGCTCCGGAATTCCTCTAAGATCGAGGCGCTGCTTGCGGAAGATAGCCTTCCCCCGGCGCACAATAGAAATTGGAGAGAAAGAGCGCGGAGGAGCCCAGCCCGCGCCGCCTCCGCGAAGCCATGAAAAACACCTTGTTGAATCCGCTAACCCGAATCTCCACATTCGTTTGGCCGGGAGCCGGCAGTTTTTTCACGGTTTTGGCCGTGAGACTGTGGAGTCCTATATAAATCATCCAGAATCAACAGCTTGCACAGAGCGCCTGCACAGGAATACAGCGCCTGTACGTCAGTAAATAGGTCGCTTTACTAGAACTGAGTGCCCCACTCCCGGCGAGCCTACTCGGGATGGTCTGGGCTCATCAGGCAGATGTCGGGCAGGTTCCGGTAGCGCTCGGCGTAGTCCATCCCGTAACCGATGACGAAGAGGTTGGGAATGGAGAAGCCCACGTAGTCGGGCACGATCCGCTCGATGCGGTGCGAGGGCTTGTCGAGCAGCGTGGCGATGCGCAGCGTCTTGGGATTCTGCTGCAGGAACAGCTTGCGCAGGTAGGCGAGGGTGAGGCCGGTATCCAGAATGTCCTCGACAATGAGCACGTTCTTGCCCTCGATGGGCTCATCGAGATCCTTGATGAGCTTGACCGCGCCGGAGGTGCGCACGCCGTTTCCGTAACTGGACGTGGCCACAAAGTCGAAGGTGGCGTCAGCCTGTATGGCCCGCGACAGGTCGGCCAGAAACGGCGCGGCGCCCTTGAGCACGCCCACCATCACCAGCTTCTCGCCGTTCAGGTCGCGGGTAATCTGGGCGCCCATCTCGGCCACGCGTTCGGCAATCTGTTGACGGGTAAACAAAACCTCAAGGTTCTGGTAGCTGGGGGAGGCCATGCAGACAGTATCCCCGAAAATCGCGCCGCGGAGCAACGGGTTTTGTGTGAATTGCCAGCCGTGGGCCGGCCGAGGCGGGCCTGCGGCGCTCGTCGTCTCGCTCCCGCGTCTATACTTGAAGAGCGATGCTGCCTTACATTCACCTCAATCTATACTTCTGGCACCGGGACCAGCCCACCTTTGGGTTGATGATGTGGCTGGCTGCGGTGGTAGCCGCCTTGGTCGCGGACCGCAGCTTCCGCCGCGCGCGCATTGAGGCGGACGCGTTTGGGATCGTGGCCGTGGCCCTGGTGGCCGGCATCGTGGGCGCCAAGCTCTGGCACATCCTTGACACTCCCATCGAATTTCACGAGATGGGCTGGCGGGTGCTGTGGGATACGGCGGGATTTGCCTGGTTCGGCGGGCTGCTCTTCGGCATCTCAGCACTGGTCTTTCAGGGCTGGTGGGCAAAGATCGGCGGCCTGCGGACGCTGGACCTGGCAGCTCCCGCGGCGGCCATCGGCTACGGCATCGGGCGCATAGGCTGCTTCCTTTCAGGCGACGGCTGCTACGGCGTTCCGACCTCGCTGCCCTGGGGTATGAG
>JBEKCX010000389.1:0-2507 GCA_050014655.1 Occallatibacter sp.
GAGGGCCTGGTCACCGAGCGGCATATCGACAACATGGGCAAGGTGATGCTGGCCACGGGGTTCATCGTGGCTTATGGGTACGGGATGGAAGTCTTCATGGCCTGGTACTCGGCCTCGCACTGGGAAGCATTCATGATGTGGAACCGCATGTTCGGGCCGATGGGCTGGGCCTACTGGGTGCTCATCACCTGCAACCTGGCCATTCCGCTGACCACCTTGTGGTCGCGCAAGCTGCGCACCTCGATTCCGTATATGTTCTTCATCTCGATTCAGGTCAACACGGGAATGTGGTTTGAGCGCTTCGTGATTGTGGTGACCAGCGTCTACCGCGACTTTCTGCCCTCGGCATGGGGAACCTATCGCGCCACCAAGTGGGATTACATGACCTACGTGGGCACACTGGGACTGTTCACCTTCCTGTTCCTGCTGTTCGTGCGCTTCCTGCCCATGATTCCCATGAACGAAGTCCGCATGTTGCTGCCGCAGGCGAAGATCACGCCCAAGGCCAGAGCGGAGGCTGCCGACTGATGCGATTCCCCAATTGCTCTGTGTCGAAGCCACGAATCTCAAGTGCCTTTTTCCTTAAGAAAAAGGCACACTTGATGAAGTTTGCGAGGACTCGTGAATTGGAGGAATCGCTCTGATGCCCCCACGCGAAGGAACCTACGGCCTGCTGGCCGAATTCGATACGCCGGGCGATCTGGTGAGAGCCGCGCGGCAGGCGCGGCTCGACGGCTGGCGGCGCATGGACTGCTACACGCCCTATCCAGTGGAAGAAGCGGCCGAGGCCATTGGTTTCCACCGCAACAAAGTGCCGCTGCTGACGCTGATTGGCGGGCTGATGGGCCTGGTGGCAATGTTCGCGCTGGAGACCTGGATTTCAGTGTGGGCGTATCCGCTGAATATTGGGGGGCGTCCGCTGTACTCCTGGCCGGCCTTCGTCGTGCCCGCATACGAGTGGACGATTCTCTTTGCCGGGCTTTCGGCGGGCTTCGGAATGCTGGCGCTGAACGGGCTGCCGGCGCTCTATCATCCGCTCTTCAACGCGCCGAACTTTCGCGACGGGGCGACGACCGACAAGTTCTTCCTGTGCCTGGAGGCGCTGGACCCCAAGTTCGATCTGCTGGAAACGAGAGCCTATCTGGAAGGCTTTGAGCCGGTTTCCGTGGTGGAGGTGGAGTACTGATGGAAGTTAGCCGCCTCAAAGACAGGGAACAGGGATCAGGGAACAGGGATCAGACCCCGTGCTCCATCCTGTCGCTATCTTTCGTGCGAAAGGGCCGGAAACCACTGGTCTTCGCGGCCGTCTCGGCCATGCTTCTCATCGCCGGATGCCGGCAGGATATGCAGGACCAGCCGAAGCTGATTTCGCAGCGCGGATCGGAGTTCTTTGCCGACCACCGCGGCGCGCGTCCGCAGGTGGCGAACACCGTGGCGCGCGGGCAGTTGCGCGAGGACAGCTACTTCTATACCGGAGTCGTTCAGGGCGCGAACGGTTATCGCGAAGAGCTGAACGAGATGCCTTTCCCGGTGACCCTGGAGGTGCTGAAGCGCGGCCAGGAGCGGTTCAACATCTACTGCTCGCCGTGCCACTCGCGGGTGGGCAATGGACTGGGCGCGATTGTTCAGCGGGGATTCAAGCCGGCCGGCAACTTCCACGACCAGGTGCGCTTGTCGCAGCCCATCTCGCACTACTTTTACGTGATGACGCACGGTTACGGAGCCATGCCGGACTACTCGGCGCAGTTGACGCCCGTTGACCGCTGGGCGGTTGCGGCTTACATTCGCGCGTTGCAGCGCAGCCAGGCGGCCACTGAGAAGGATGTGCCCGCGGGCGTGCGCATAGAGAGCCTTCAAGACCTTGCCGCGAAGACCGGCCACCCGGAATACGCGAATCCATGGACGCTTCCGGCGACGCCGATTCAAGCCTATCCGCACGATGCCGTGCAGGAAACACAGGCGCTGGTCCCGGCCAATCCCGAGAACCCGAAGATCGTAATCCCCGCAAGCAAACCGGCTCCCGCGGCCGCCAAGTAAGGACAGACGGAATGGCTCACGAGACTCACGCCAACACGCTTCCCGCCGATCTGGGCGCCCCGGCCTTTGTGGACGGCTGGCAGCAGCGCGCGCTGGCCATCGGGTCGATCTTCTCGTTGGTCGCCGTTGGGCTGGCCGTCGCCGAGCGGTCCGTCGATCACCTGCTGCGCGGCTGGCTGCTGGGCCTGATGCTCACCTTCGGCTTTGCGGTGGGCGGGTTAGCAATGCTGATGGTGCAATACTGCTCGGGCGGCAAGTGGGGCCTGCTGCTGCGCCGGCCTCTGGAGGCCATGAGCCGCACCCTGCCGCTGGTCTTCGCTTACTGGCTGGTGATTGCGTTCAGCCTGAAGAGGCTCTATCTGTGGGCGAGTCCGGCGATGGTCGAGGACGGTGTGAAGCGAGGCTTGATCAGCGCGGAGCAACTGGAGACAATCAAGCACGCGATCAGCTTCAAGCAGCCGATGCTGAAT
>JBEKCX010000390.1:0-4411 GCA_050014655.1 Occallatibacter sp.
AAGCAGGGTGACGATCTGGTCCGTCTTGCGCAGGACGAAATCCTCGCGACCCATATTGATCACAGTGAAATGAAGCTTGCCTTCGAAGCCGGGATCGATATGCCCTGGATTGGTCATCAGGAGGGCGCGCTCGGAGACATTTGAGGATGGAGGAAAACCGAATGCCGCGTAATCGCTGGGCAGATGAATCGATTCCTCGGTTCCCACGATAGCCGTCTGTCCGGTCTTCAACACGAGTTCGTACTTGGGATTTGCCGCCGATCCTTGTTTCCCGGCCTTGACCCCCGGTTGATAGATTGCGCCAATATGGAGATCGAGAGAACAGGGCTGTACAAGCGACTTATTATCCAGCCAATCGGAGGGGCGGTCATAGCCGGTCAAGAGCGGGTTGATGGGTCGCTCAATCAGGGTCTGCAGGTCGCTATCAATGACAATCATTTGCAATCTCCCTTGGTTGGCGCAAAGCCAACAGACGAGGCTCCGAAATCCTATTGCAGAGTTTACATCAGCCACGCAAAGCGCTGGAGCGCGACATGCCCGAAAGGCTCTCCCGGAGATGGAACGCGCATGCAACGCATCCGTTCGACGCGGCTTTTTCGCGCCCGCCGGGGAATTCACAACGACCGGTGGCTTTTCCAGCCGATAATCGAGCTATGGAGTTTCAGCGTTCGTCCGGAGTTCTGCTGCACGTCACTTCCCTGCCCTCCCTTGGAGGCATCGGCGATCTGGGGCCCGCCGCGCATGAGTTTGTGGCCTTTCTGGCCGCGGCCAAACAGCACGTCTGGCAGGTTCTGCCCATCGGCCCCACGGGATACGGAAACTCGCCCTATGCGGGACTGTCGGCCTTTGCGGGCAATCCCTTTCTCATCAGCCTGGAACTGCTCGCCGATTGGGGCTGGATTGAAAGCGAGCGCACGGCCGGGCTGGGCGGGCGAAGCGGCAACGTGGACTTCAGCGAGGTGGAGGCGCGGAAGCTGCCGCTGCTCCATCAGGCGGCGGAGCACTTCCTGGAGCGCGGGCCGCACGACTCGAAGCTGGCTTCACAGTGGAATGAATTCGAAGAGTTTTGCAGGACCGAGGCGAGCTGGCTGAACGATTACGCCCTCTACGCCGTGCTGCGGAGCCACTTCAATACCGCGGCGTGGACGGTCTGGCCGGAGGCGCTGCGGCGCCGCCGGCCGGAGGCCCTCGCAAAGGCAGCGGCGGAGCATGGGCGGGCGCTCGAACGGGAGCGGGTGCTGCAGTTTGCTTTCGCGCGGCAGTGGAACGAGTTGCGCGAGGCCGCGGCGCGTAGCGCGATACGGATTCTGGGCGATGTGGCCATCTTCGTCAATATGGATTCGGCCGACGTGTGGGTTAACCCGGAGCTTTTTGAATTGGATGACGACCTCCAGCCGATCCGCATCGCCGGCGTGCCGCCCGACTATTTTTCGCCCACCGGACAGCGCTGGGGCAACCCGCTCTACCGCTGGGAGGTGCTGGCCGAGCGGGGATTCGGCTGGTGGATCGAGCGCGTTCGCCGCGCCTGCGCGCTTTACGACATTGTCCGGCTGGACCACTTCCGCGGCTTCGAGTCTTACTGGGCCATTCCTGCAGCGGAAGAGACGGCGGTCAAGGGGGAGTGGGTCAAGGCGCCGGGGCTCAAGCTCTTCCACGCGCTCCAGGCGGCGCTGGGGTCGCTGCCGCTCATTGCCGAGGACCTGGGCATGATTACCGCGGCGGTGGACGCGCTGCGGATCGAGCTGGGCTTGCCGGGGATGAAGGTGATGCAGTTCGGCTTCGGCAGCAAGGGCGCGCACATTCACCTGCCGCACCGCTTTACGCCCGATACCGTGGCCTACACCGGCACGCACGACAACGACACCACGCAAGGCTGGTGGGATGCGGCCGGCAAGGTGGAGCGCGGCGCCGTCGAGGCCTACGTGGGACCGGCCGGAGGGCGACCCGTGTGGCCGCTGATTCGGGCTGTGGAGACAAGCGTGGCGCAAATGGCAGTGGTTCCGGCGCAAGACCTGCTTGAGCTTGGCTCGGAGGCGCGGATGAATACGCCCGCCGTGGCCGCGGGCAACTGGAGCTGGCGCGCGCCGGAGGGGAGCTGGAAGCCGGGGTTGACGGCCCGGCTGGCTGCGCTGGTGGAGGTGACGGACCGCGATCCGCTGGGCGAGGCGAATGAAGAGGAAGCGAGCGAGGCGTAGGGCGGACGGGCCGAAGGTAGCGGGCCGGTCTCCGGATTGTCCCTCATCCGAGTTGGGACCAGAGAATCGGCGTTCGTCAAGTGCAGTTGCGGCGTCCAGTACGTGTTAAGCCCTTTCGCCGCTCATGCTCTGCACAAAGAGACGGTGGACCCGCCGGTCGTGGGAGAGTTCGGGGTGAAATGTGGCCGCCATGATTCTGCCCTGGCGAACCAGGACCGGGAAGCCGCCGCGACGCGCCAGCACCTCGACGCCGGGGCCAACGGAGACGATGCGCGGAGCGCGAATGAAGACCATCTCCAGCGGGCCGCCGGGGAGCGCGGTCTCCGCTGTCAGGATGGTCGAGTCGATCTGCCGCCCGTAGGCGTTCCGCTCCACGACGGCATCCAGCAGCCCCAGACTGCGCTGTGCCGGGCTCACAACCTCCCGCGCCAGCAGGATGGCTCCCGCGCAGGTGCCAAAGACCGGGTGGGTTCGGCAGAACGCTTCCAAAGCCTCAAAGAAGCGGCGCTTCTCCAAGAAATTGAGCATGGTGGTCGATTCGCCGCCGGGCAGAATCAGCCCGTCGAGGCCAGACAACTGCTCCGGCTTGCGCACCTCGCAAGGCTTGGCACCAGCCTCGACGAGCGCCTCAGCGTGGGCCGCATAGTCGCCCTGAATGGCCAGCACGCCGATGGCGGGCAATCGAACTTCCGTCAAACCTGTCCCTCCTGCGCTGCCGGGACGGGATTGAAGACCTCCACTGCGAAGCCCTCGAAATCCCTTACGTTGCGGGTTACGACAATCAGGCGGTGTATACGCGCTGTCGCCGCGATCAGGCCATCCTCCCACTTGGGATTGGACCGGCCTCTCATCAGCCTTGCCCATTCCCGGAAGATGGATTCATCCGCAGGCAGGATCTCATAAGCGGAAGCAAGGCGATCGATCCACTCGCCAATCTCATCAGCCTTCTGCAAATCCTGGCGCCTGGTGATCTCCACACCCCTTTGCAGCTCCCCCAGTGTAACCGCCGCCAGGAACATATCACTCTTGGAAACGGAGCGTATCCACTCGAGAACGGCAGGATGCGGACGCGGTTTGCGCGTCTCCGAGACAACATTGGTGTCGAGCAGGTACATTGGGCTCACTCGAACTCAACCGGAGGGCGGCTGTCGTATTCCCCGCGCGTGGGCACAATGTCCTCAAAGCGAGGACCGCCGGGATCGAGCAGAATATCCTTCAGGGACGGCCGCGCTTCCTGCTTCAGCCGCTTCCACTCGTCGATGGGCACCAGCACAGCCGTCTCCACGCCGCGCCGGGTAACGATCTGAGGTCCGTCCTTGAGTGTGGCGTCGAGGAACTCGCTGAAACGCGCCTTTGCGTCATAGACCTGCCACGACATATTGAATCTCCTCCTTATAGTCATATCACTAGTCATATGACTATGTCAAGCTGCCTGCGGCGCGCCCCGTCCCCAGTCTTGATGGTAAATTGGTATGCGGAGAACGCGCCGGGGCATTCCTGTTGCCGTATTCAAAAGGAGCAGAGCCATGGAGGAAAAGGGAAGGAGCGTGATTGCCGCCGCTTTTGTGATTGCCATGGTCCTGGTTTTCTTTGTCGTTGCCTTGGTTTCAAAGCACAATCGATCGCAGAGCCGGCAGCCCAAAAAAGAGTTCGGCAAGATCTACCGCGCCGACGATGGCCGCTACTATACGCGCAGCCACGACCGCAACGGTTTCTCCGACTGGGAGTACACCGCCGGCGGAGACGCAGCGGGAGGCGAAACCTCGGGCTCGCTTAGCACTGGAACCTGGTTTCGAGTCAGCTCAACTCCCTCGGGAATGTCGCCGACCTCCAAGGTTGTTGCTGAAGAGAATGGCAAGCCGGTGGGTGCGGTTGAAGAGGAATCCGCCGTTGGCAACAACGAGGAGATCACCGAATCGACCACGGAGAGCGAGGCCGATAGCATGGACTCGGCCAGCGACAGCGATTCAGGCGGCGACAGCGGCAGCAGCGACGGCGGAGGCGATGGCGGGGGCGGAAGCGACTAAAGCTGTCCCGCCCGGAGGCCATGATCCCGGTTCCGAGAATTTGCAGTCGGGGTGCCCGGCCCTAAGATCAGGGCCGACGCATCTTAATTCCCGAGCAGTTGTAGCAGGTAGTCATTGTCCCAACCGGCCTTGAGGCGCTTGCCTTTGATTCCAAGCGTGCAGGTTTTGTCCTGTTTGAGCAGGTTAAGG
>JBEKCX010000391.1:0-2685 GCA_050014655.1 Occallatibacter sp.
TCTAGCTTCATACGCTGGGGACACGAGTCGTTTCCCTAGCCAATCTCCCACCGTGCCATTGATTGCGACGGCATTTCTTCCTCAGACAATTTCCTTCACGCCTATTGCCTCGCCTGTCACCATTGGAGTCCCACCAATCTCTCTGTCGGCAACGGGGGGCGGCACGCTCAACCCCGTAACTTTCAGCGTTCTGTCTGGACCTGGTTATGTGTCTGGCAATTGGCTGTATGTCACCGGAGTGGGCACAATCGTTGTCGCAGCCGATCAAGCGGGCAATTCCCCCTACTCAGCCGCGCCCGAGGTTACCCAGTCTGTGGTGGTCAACAAGATCACGCCGACGTTTTCGGTATCCTGCTCACCGAATCCGGTTGTCTATGGAGCGAATACCACCTGTACCGCAGTGGTCAGCGGCGGGGCGACGGGAACGGTCACCTTCTACGACAACGGCGTGCTCTGGGCAACCGTTTCTGTCTCGGGAAACTCAGCTTCGGCGACAGGCTTTGCGGGGCAGGGATCCGGAACCTATTCGGTCACCACCTCCTATAGCGGAGATGCTAATAACAATTCGGCGAGTGCAGGGACAACGGTGACCGTTATCCAGGCACCGCAATCAATCACGTTTACGCCCCCGGCGACGCCAGTGACCTTTGGAGTAGCGCCTATAGCGCTTTCAGCATCGGCAAGCTCTGGTCTAGGTGTCAGCTTCAGTGTTCTCTCTGGGCCAGGTTCGGTCTCCGGAAACATCCTGACGATCACCGGCGCAGGCACGGTTGTCGTGGCTGCGAATCAGCCGGGCAACATCGACTACTCAGCGGCCCCGCAGGTAACGCAGGTTGTTGTTGTCAACAAGGCCACACCAACGCTCACATGGTCAACCCCGGCTGCCATCGTCTATGGGACGCCCCTCAGCGGAACCCAGCTCAATGCAACGTCTGGCGGCATCGCCGGTAGCTTCGTATACGCGCCGCCTTCGGGCACTGTGCTGCCAGCAGGTACTCATACCCTTTCCGTAACTTTTACGCCGACAGACTCGGCGGACTATAACAACCAGACGGCCTCGGTCAGTTTGACTGTCAACCCGGCGACGGCTGCAGTGAGCGTCTCTTGCTCGCCGAACCCGATCACCTATGGCTCGCAGACGACGACCTGCACGACGACCGTGGGTGGTTCCGCTACGGGTACCGTGGCTTGGACTATCAACGGTGGAGCGTGGACGACAACCGGCTTGAGCGGAGGCTCAACCAGCGCAGGAGGCTTCAACGGATACGCCGCTGGGTCTTACGCGATCGTCGCGAACTACAGCGGCGACAGTAACTATGCAGCGGGCAGCGCTCCGACCACGCTCACAATCAATAAGGCCACGCCCAGCCTTAGCTGGACATCGCCAGCCAATATCGTTTTCGGAACGCCCCTCAGCGCCGCACAACTCGACGCCACGAGTGGAGGAGTGGCAGGAGCGTTTGTCTACACGCCTGGAGCAGGCACCGTCCTGCCGGTGGGTTCTTACAGCCTCTCGGCAACCTTCACGCCAACCGACGCGGCCAACTACAACACGGCGACGATCATGGTCCCCTGGGTTGTCGTGCCGGCAGCGCCTGGCATCAATGTCAACTGCTCGCCGAATCCGATCACGTATGGTCCGCAGACGTCTACCTGCATGGCCACGGTGAGCGCCGGGGCTACCGGTAGTGTCGCCTTCTTCTATAACGGCACCAACTGGGCTGGGGCCGCATCCGCGAGCGGGTTCAATAACATGCCCGTGGGCTCGTACACGATTGTTGCAAACTACAGTGGCGATAGTAATTTCAACCCAGCCAGCGCCTTCACGACTCTCACTATCGGACAGGCGGCTCCGGCTGTGACGCTCAGTTGTTCGCCTTCGTCCATCAGCCTCGGCTCCAATACAACTTGTACGGCGTCGGTGCCCGCTACGGACGGCACGGTCGCGTTTTACTCGACCGCCGACTTGGCCGGCAAATGGTGGAATGCCGCTTTCCCGGCAGGCGGAGGCGACTTGGGCACAACACCGGTTGCCACAACCCAGGATGGCTCGCTGAACTACAACATCTCTGGCGAGACGTGGGCTGGTGCTGTCGCAGGGCCAGCTGGAGTGGACACAACGAATATCTACGCCCGATGGACAGGCACCTTTGTATCGCCCGTGGACGGCACTTACACGATCGGGGTCAACTCTGATGATGGGGCAAATGTCTATGTGAATGGCACCCTTCTAGTAGGGAACCTTTCCGCGGGGCAAGGGGCCACGAGTGATTTGGCCTACACGCAGTCTGGAACAATCGCGCTCACTATGGGCACGACGAACACGATTGTGGTCGAGTACCAGCAAGGCGTTGGACAGGCCGGAATCCAACTCTTGTGGACCCCGCCAGGGGCCAGCAGCGCGAGCCTCTTGGGTTGGACAGTTGTCCCGGTCAACGGCAGCGGTCAGGCATCGATTACAGGCGGGAGCGCGTGGAACGCTGGAACCTATAGCGTCACCGGAGTCTACTCTGGCGACGACAACTATGCCGCAGCAGCGTCCAATGTGGTCCCCGTGACGGTGAATCAGGCTACGCCTACCGTAACGGTTACCTGTTCGCCGAGCACGATGGTGTTTGGGTCGACAACGTCTTGCACGGCCCACGTTTCGGCAGGCACTGGGACGGTTAGCTTCAGTGGTGGATC
>JBEKCX010000392.1:0-2638 GCA_050014655.1 Occallatibacter sp.
CAAGGCAGATACCTATGGTGATAAATTTTCGTCTGTGTAGAGCAGCTCCAACAGTACGAATAATTTTTTGGGGCATTTGCCTTTTCTCCAGTTATTTATCGTGACCCAATCGACGCCATAACTTTCAGCCAATGCGCGTTCGCTCTTGTTCTGGACTTTCATAAGACGCGAAATAGCCAGCGGCACCCGATCAATATCTTTGACGGCTTTTGTGACACCTTTTTCTTTGGCTTCTAACAAATTTGTCGTAGGCATGTTCTCAATATCACTCTAATACCATTTTCTATCAGGTGGGTAGTCAAAGTGTTCAAAAAAATGAACAGTGAAGCCGAAAAGGCATTTTACAATTTATTTAACTATGAAAATTGTACTCACGTTATTTGGCGTTATGTTCATCCTGATGATGTTCGGCGGGATGCTCGACGCGATTCACGCCTTTCGTGGCAGCGATTTTACCGAGCCCCACATTGTGGTAACGGCCGGTGGCCAAACCAGTACCACGATTACCTTAGCCTCCGATATTCTGGACGGCGATAACACCAATGTTAGCGTCACATCGTCTAATCAATCAGACGCGCCGGTTCCTTTCGCCTATGATTCGGCCGACCGTCAACTAACCGTGAATGGGTTGAACCCCAGTGATACCCGGACACTGACCATTACTTATCCGGTATCGCAGTTAGATGGCTTTACCGATGAGGCCGCAAAACTGATACCGGCCTACATCATTCTGGCTTGTATTTGCGCCGTGGCCGGGTCCTGTTACTTTGCATTCAAGCGCGGTGAGGATTGACGTCGATCTGAGCCGGGGCTTTGAAGAGTAATAAATTTTGAACGGAGGTCAAAATGTTTGGAAAATCTTCTTCACCGATGCAGGCCTTTATGGGCATGGTGTTGACCTTTCTTGGCATCGTGCTGTGGGCGACGCTGTTCGATACAATCCTCGCACAATTTGATACCCTGATGGGTTATGCACACCTGTCCAGAGATATTACTTTTTCTGGCGCTGTTCTCAACCGTCATCGGCTCGCTGTACACCATTCTCCAGGACTCAAGCATCGCTTCTTATATCGCGTTGCAGACAGTGGTTCAAATCTCCGCGGCAATCATCTTTCTCAGCGGCATTTTCGCCGGGGGTTGGAATATCTCCACCGGTATTCGCAACCAGAAAAAGAAAAAGGCCGCCGCCAACAGCGGCACACCCGCGGCCTAGTGGTGGCCCTGAGGCAAACACGCGAAGGCCCCCCAAGCTCGTTACTGACCGTATCGAAAACTAGGGGGTCTTTGCACAAAGAGAAGAAATTAAATGAAAACCCAAACTTACAACGAAAGAACCGGCCGGATGATTACGGTAAACGCACCGCGACACACCTTTGCGGATGCTGATACCGGCCTGATCGATTATGATGCCAAAACCAAGGCAGTAGTGTTGCATGGCAGTAACGACAGAGACTATATCCCCAGCGGTAAGCATTTCAAAACCCAGGCAGAAGCGCGGCATGCGGCCATACGCAGCGGCGTTACCGGCTCAGTGGTAGATGTGAACCATAAAGATCCCTTCAACGGCGGCTATGAAATCTATCATCCTTTGGTATCCCCCAGGGCTCCCATCGTGCGGCCTGCTGCTTTTGCCGGTACCAAGATTGCCATCCCCTCCGGCACCACTAAGCTGGTAGTCGCGCCTGAACGCAAGGGGCCGGTGCATCGTGCGCGTGGTGGTTTAACCAGACGAAAATAAACGAGGTTTGACGTGGCCAATAAGGCAAATATCTGGAAATTGAGTTTTTTCCGTTCCATGAGCGGCATGTTCAAAGGTACTGCTCGGGAACAGAAGTGTATCAGCATCCCGGAAGAGGGGATATTCCGGGTAGTAACACTACCGATGGCTACCGGTTGGATGAGTATCGTACCGGAAGAAAGTTCCTGGGCCGCAATTCATAAATTGAAAGTTCGCATCGTCTCCACAGGAGAAGATGTTTTCTTTATCTGTGATCGGTCTTATATCCCGCTTAATCCCTGCAATGTTTTAACCAAAGAAGAGATTGCAGCGCTTGTGCCCTTAGAGAATATCGCGGCGGCCAAATATGATGTGTCATTCCGCAGCTGCGCGTCACGGCAGCAGATAAAGAATGCGCACCAAACGCTGAATGCGCTCTTGTATTTGTCGTTTGCTTTCACCGCAGTAATTTTCCTGATTGTGCTGATGAAGGGGAGGATTTAGGTGTTTAATCTGCACGAATACGCAATTGTGTTTAAGGATAAAAAATTTATTCTTGGTCTTTTGATGGCGATTATCTGTGTGGCGCTGTTGTTCTTGGTGCCAAAACTAATCAGGCTGTTGAAAGGCACAAATAAATTAGCGTCTGACAGGAACGAAGAAGAGCCACCGCAAACGCAGGATCAACAACAAGCTCAGGCTTTTGCCGACCATCAAAAAACAGGTGTTGTTAGTGTTGAGCAGCCGAACACAGAGACCATCACCGAACCAGAGCAATATTCCGTTGGCGGCCCGATGATGGCGCCGGTATCTACTGTCGTTAGTACCCAGCTGGCAAAAAGTAATGAAAAGGGGTTCATCACCAATGTTTTCAGGGTGAGACATGGTCGCACTGAACTCGTTGAATTGAAATTAAAAGAG
>JBEKCX010000393.1:0-2753 GCA_050014655.1 Occallatibacter sp.
CAGGTTCGGACACACGGCATCCCGGTGCGAACGATCGCCGCCCCGTCAACCTGGAACCAGGGCTCGACGCAGTTCACGGTGCTCCATCCGCCACCAGACTGGCACCCCGAAACCCCGGACAACGCCCGCAGCCTGGTGCTTGACGTTGCTCATGGGGGCCGGCACCTTCTGCTCACCGGCGACCTCGATCAACTGGGGCTTGTCGAGCTGGTCTCCCAAACGCAGCCCGCCCCGATTGACCTGATGCTGGCCCCGCACCACGGCGGCAAATCCGCCAATCCCTCGTGGCTCTATTCCTGGGCCAGGCCCTGGGCCGTCATTGTCAGCCAGCGCATGCCCGCGCCAGGAACCGGCGACGCCCTCGCGCCCCTCGAACGGAGTGGGATTTCACTCCTGCGCACCTGGCAACGCGGGGCCGTCCACTTTCAATGGCGTTCGGATCACATCATCACCGAAGGGTTCCTGGATCATTGCGATCAGCCTTGATCGCGACACCTGGCCGGGGAAAAATGAACTGACGCGGGTTGTATCTCTGAGGGAATGACTCCCGTCACCTTAGAACCCGGCCCAGGTTTCGGCGTCGGGCGTGGGTTTGCCGTTCGGGGCCCCTTTCCGGTGCAAGCACCGGATAAAGCACCGGAAACGTGCACCTGGTCAACGAGGTCTGAGGGTGGGCGCCAACTTGCTGAGCCGCAACCTCGACGGAAACCAGATCGCTTGGAAGTACCGAAGATGCGCTGGACAAGCGAATCTCCTGTTTCGTGATGGTGTCAAACGTCAGGTGGGGAAATGCGATTGCCTACTAGAGTTTACGACCAGGCCTGAGCGTTCTCAGAGCCGCGCGCGAATCTGGCCACAACAGCATGTGCCAAAACGGCTTAAAAATTCTGCTACGCGCAATAGTACGGCACGGTCCCAAAGGAGGAGCCAAAGGGGACACTGGAGCCAAAGGGGACACTGGTAGTTCTCCAGGTGGTCTGGGTAAAATAGGATGCAGTAGGAGCAACTGCCTCTTGTCTCGGACCCTTGCCATGCCGCGGACATCCCGAGCCCCTGTTGGAGGGCCCGCGCTGAGGTTTTCCACAAGGAACGGGACTTTTAGGCGTTTCTCGACATGATCGCCGAGGCATCTCTCGGGCACCCCATGCGAATCTTGGCTTACTGCTTGATGCCCAATCATTTCCATCTGGTGCTTTGGCCCCAGGGCGACGGGGACCTGAGCCGGTGGGTTCACTGGCTGTTGACGACTCATGTCCGCAGGTATCAGAAGCATTACCACTCCAGCGGACATATCTGGCAAGGTCGATTCAAGTCCTTCCCGATTCAGGAGGACGATCATCTCCGTGTGGTGCTGCGGTACGTCGAACGCAACCCCTTGCGCGCCCATCTCGCAAAGCGAGCCGAGGAATGGCGCTGGTCCAGCCTCCACGCGCTGTCCTCTGGGTCTCCGGGGTCGATCCGGTTGGACCCCGGCCCGGCACCGCGCGGCACCGGCTGGGCGGAGGAGGTCAACGCTCTGATGCTCGACGGTGATCTTGCCCGAGTTCGTGTGTCCATACGCCGAGACCGCCCGTTGGGAGATCCCACCTGGACGCTGGCGACGGCCAAGGCATTGGGCCTGGAATACAGTCTCCGTCCACCCGGTCGCCCGCCCCGGCCTCCAATCGGTTGATCGAGGCCTTCGCTGTTTCATTCCCGGTCCTCCCATACCGAGAAATCCGCAGAATCCGAGAACCAAAAGCCAAGTCACCCATTTTCACCATTATCCCTACTAAACTACCAGTGTCCCCTTTGGCTCTCTCTAGCGGCAAAGCTGTCCTCACAATGAAGTCTCATATCGTTAAACAACTCTCTTTACCTCCCACGACTCTTTACCCGTGAAAACCACTCGGAGACGAAAGCCGAGAGATCATTCGGAATCGACGTCCGAGGAGCCAGCACCTCAATGGCATTTGCAAAGCCTATACTGTAACGTGGCTTCAATGGCGAGGGACACTTCTTTGAGACAGAAACGAGGCGTTCCAGGTAGAGAACAAAAAGACCGATCTCCGCTTTCCCTCTGAGCCATGTCTTTGGAGGCTTCGCTTCCAACAGATGATAAACCTTCATTATGTCGTCTTCCGAAGGGCGAGATTGTATCTTGGACACCCGCTGTAGATAAGGGTAAATACCCTCATGCCAGTTCACCGCGAGCGACAGTTCCTCGTCTATGCTGAATACCTCACGCAACTTGACGTTATCGTTCTGGGGTTGCTCACCTGAGATTCGAACCGCTATGACCCATGCCATCCAGCGCATGCATTCCTGATACACTTGTGATGTCAGGCGTTCATACTCGCTTATCGCTTCTGCTATAGCTGGATTCGAGCTATCCAGACCGCAGAGATCGATGAGAACCGTTCTCAACACCTCGCTCGTTGCGCAGTAATTTTCAATTGAATAGTATGTCGTTACAAAGAGTGTTTGCTCCGTTGCCCCGCCTCGTGCGCCCGGTATAAGATCGTCGTGATCCTTGTCCACAAAGAACAAAATACGAGGATTCGTCCGAAACCTTGAAGATAGAAAGTCTCGAGCGTTGAGCACCTCGCGCTTCTTATTCAAGGCATAAAGAGCCAGTCTCACATTGTGTTGCTTAGGAACCGCGAAAAAATAAATTAAGCAAATTCGTCTTGTAGGAATTCGAGTTTTTGATGATCGTCGGTGCATGCAGGACGCAACAACGATCGAACGGATACGGCAAAAGTACTTGGCTC